>CAZGOR010000169.1:0-8081 GCA_964527875.1 uncultured Bacteroides sp.
CTCTGTTTCCTCTGTGGTTAAATGTTTTAATAGACTTTTTAGACAGCCTCATAACTGAAAAAACAAATACAATTATACCAACACTTTAACGATCATTCATCATGAGTATTTCCCGAAGGGAATTTGTTAAAACAACAGGCGTGTTTACTGCCCTAACCACACTCGGGCTGTCAGGTACCCTGTGCAAACCGTCCAGATCAAAAAACAAAACATTACGATCCGTTAAAATTGCAGATGTGGACTCCAATTTTGAACGTGAACCGCTGATCCGGCCATTTGGTTTTAAGGGAGGATATATGTCGGAGATCTGGCAGACAATAGCCTGGATGAAAAGCAACAGTGGGAATCAAAAAGTGGGATTATGCAGTCAGAGTGTTTTATGGTCAGATGCCAGTGTATTTTCTTCACATTCCGAAAGCGGCGGGAATGCATTGATGTATGTCATGACAGAACGGGCCCTGCAAATGGTCAGGGGGATAACATATCGCACGCCCATAGACCTTCTGGAAAGCATACTTGAAGAAGTCTATAATTACGGAGTACGTATTACGGGGAATAGTGACCTGCGTAAAACATTTGCTTTAAATGCACTGGTTGGGTTGGATAATGCAGCCTGGCTGCTTTTTGCAGCTGAAAACAAAATCATGAACTTTGATGAATTGATACCTGATAAATATCTACCTGCCTTAAGCCATCATCATAAAAAAGTAGCGAGTATACCATTGATGGCTTATACAATTCCTATTAAAGAGATCAGGCAGGCAGCAGAAGAGGGCTATTTCTTCATGAAAATAAAGATTGGTCAACCTGGTACCCAGGAAGAAATGCTTGAAAAAGACAAAGCAAGACTCACAGCCATTCATGAAGCAATTGGCCATCTTACAACTCCTTATACCAAAGATGGGAAACTTCCGTATTATTTTGATGCCAACGGGCGTTATGAAAAAAAGGAGACCCTTCTCAAGTTATTGGATCATGCAAAAAAAATCAAAGCTTTTGATCAAATTGCCATCATTGAGGAACCCTTTCCCGAAAAAGCGGATATAGAAGTGGGGGATATCGGTGTACGGATTGCTGCGGATGAAAGTGCCCATACCGATAAAGATGCCCAGGAACGCATCCAGATGGGTTACAATGCAATTGCATTGAAAGCGATCGCGAAAACACTCAGTATGACCATGAAAATCGCCAAAGTTGCCCATGAAAACAATGTGCCCTGCTTCTGTGCCGATCTCACCGTTAATCCGATACTTGTCGATTGGAACAAGGCAATAGCTGCCCGTCTGAGCCCGTTCCCGGGATTGGGATTGGGGCTTCTTGAAACAAACGGACATCAGAATTACAGAAACTGGGAAACCATGTTCAGCTACCATCACTGTAATGGTGCTTCATGGACCAGGACAAAGGATGGTGTATTTGAACTGAATGAGGATTATTATGAGAAAAGCGGCGGTATTTTTATGGATTCAGAGCATTATATAACTATGTTCAGGAAAGATAATCATCCATAATTATGTATATTCATAACTTTCAAAGCTTTTTAAAATGCAAGATTTACTTAATAAAGCTATATTGCCAATTTTTGACTCTTTGTTCCTGATATTCATTTTCATTCCTTGTTTAAATGGTCAGGATCAACCACGGGAAATTACTATTCTTCACACAAATGATTTACATTCAAGGTTAACTGGTTATGCACCTGAGTCAGAATATACTCCACTGACCATTCATGATGATCAGACAATAGGAGGATTTGCACGAATTGCAAGAGTATTAAAGACTGAAAAAGCAAATGATCCTGATCACGTTCTGGTAGTGGATGCCGGTGATTTTCTAATGGGAACATTTTTTCATGCCTTTGAGCCTGTTGATGGTTTTCAGCTCAGGTTAATGAACGGCATGGGATATGATGCCATCTCTCTGGGCAACCACGAATTTGATTTTGGTATCATGACAACAGGGGAAATAATCCAGCATTCAAAGGAAAGAGGTGAAATCCCACCGATCCTTCTTGCCAACATTCAATTTGACCCTGTTTCTTCTGAAGATGATTTATTAGCTGATCTATATAAAGAAAATATTGTTAGTCCGTATAAAATCATCAAAAAAGCCGGATTGCGTATTGGTGTATTTGGTATATTGGGGTATGATGCCACAGATGTGGCGCCTTTTATTAAGCCGGCCATTATAACCGATCCGTTAAAAACTGCAAAAAAAGTTGCAGCCCAACTAAGCAATGATGAGCATTCCGATCTTGTAATTTGCCTTTCTCACAGTGGATTATCCAGAAATAAAAAAGGAGAGTGGAAGGGAGAAGATGTAAAGCTTGCCAGAAAAGCACAGGATATTGATATTATTATTAGCGGACATTCACATACCTGTCTCTCTGAACCTTTATTTGTTGGTAACACGATTATTGTTCAAACAGGAGCATATGGTGCAAACGTGGGCAAACTCCAGGTAGCATACCAAAACGGACAAATTGATTTCAGAGATTATGAACTTATTGCTATTAATGATTCAATCAGGGGTGATTTTTCAACTCATGCATCCATTGAAAATCGGAAAAGCAGAATCCAAAAACAAATCCTGAATAATCTACAGATTGATTATGACAAACCCGTTGTCAGTACCGATTTCGACCTTATCTGTGATGAAGAAAACAAACTGGAAGATAGCAATTTAGGACCATTTCTGGCAGATGCTATAAGATATTATGTAAACCAGATCGAGGGAGACAATACTGATATAGCCATGATAGCAGCAGGAGTTATTCGGGACCAGTTGGTTGAAGGTAAATCTTCCATTGCTGATATTTTCCGCATTTCATCTATGGGATGGGGATATGACAGCATCCCGGGTTACCCGTTATCAAAAGTTTATGTAACAGGTAACGAATTAAAAAAGATCATCGAGGTTTTGCTTTTTGCATATCATTCAAGCCCATCGAATTATTGTTATTATTCCGGATTAAAGGTTTTGTATGATCCTTCAAAAGGTATTTTGAGGAAAGTTCAGACTATTGAAGTCGGGGATTCTATCAAAGGTTATAAACCAGTCGATTTCTCGAAAAAAAATGATATGTTATACAGTATCTCCGCAAATGCTTATATGCTGGAATTCGTCGGAATGCTGAAGAAGATGACATTCGGATTGGTAAGAGTTACTCCGAAGAATAGCGAAGGTGATCCTATAAAAGAAATGTCGGAATCCCTGATTGATTTTGATCTTGATAAAAAAGGCCTGCAGGAAGGAAAAGAATGGATGGCCACATATCATTATATCCGCCAGTTTCAGGATGTGAACCAGGATGGAATACCGGATATCCCGTATCAATACCGGAATCCTTCCCCAAGGGTAATTCCTGTTGGTAAAAATTAATAAAACCTTTTAAGTATTTTAACAATAAAGCAGTTGAATAATAGATATTTTTTTGCAGAGATACGTCCCAAAGTCCCCGGATACCCTGAAAAAATTAAATTTCAATATCTCTGATTAAGCGCATAATGTATTCATTTATACTGTATCTCTCTCTTTAAGATTTTTTAATTTGGAGGGATGAATCCCCAAATTAATATTAGTCACGAATTCACGAATTAAATTCGGATTCATTCGGCTTAAATTTGTGAATTTGTGGCTTCTTATTATTAAAAAGAATCACACCAGTGTAATAATCAATTTATTGTCTGTATGATTCACAGTGAATTTCCTGAGGGCAGGCAGGCCTCCTCGCTACCGCTCGTCGGGATGACTTGTTTCATTCTTAAGTTTATTATTCATCCGATGAATCCAAGATATCTGATAAGAAATCACACTCTTTACACAAATCTGCCAGAAACCAGTAACCAGTAACCAAACATCCACACCAACCGATAACTGAAAACCAGCATCTATTTACCCCGGTTAGCAACCGGGTTTACTACTGATCCACACCTGGTGGATATAACTGCCGATTGACATAAGAACCATTATCCAACGAGTCCTTCTTCCCATTTCTCTGCAATATCCGGGACATTTCCTTTCAACACATCTACAAATCCGAGTAAAGTCTTTCGTGCATCACCGACCGGGAAATAAAACATTTCCCAGTTATCACTATCTTCACCGTCATGGTTCGGAATTACATAGTCAAACTGCCAGGCCATACTTAATTCTTTATATACGCTGGTAACTCTTTTCTCAATATCTTGAAGATCATTCAACGAAATTTCAACTTTCTGTCTTTTTTTACGTCGCAGTTGTTTTCGCCTCATAATCTCTGCAAGAAGTTCTTTAAGATCAATATTTTTTGCAGGATCTTTTAACTCCAGAATTTCTTCTTTAGAAAGAGGGGAGAGGAATATGCTCAATTTCTGAAAGTCTTTAAGCATTGGGTGCTTCACCATAGCTTCTGCCACATAAGGATTTCCTTCAAAGAAAGCATTTCCTTTCTTCAGGTTTTTATTCAATTCATTCAGGTTCAGAGCCTGAAGATCGCCCCGTACATTCATAAATATGTATTCCGGATTATTTTCAAACGATTTCAACTGTTCAGTTGTCCTGAAATGATAATCCAAACCATCCTCTTCCCCAAGCCTTGGTGTACGGTCGTTATAAAGCACAAGCCTATCCAGGGTATTTCGTAAATCAGGATAGAATTTTGCCAATGCCTTTTCCAATGGTGTTTTGCCAATGCAGGATGGACCGGTAAGGATAATTAGTTTGTTGACATTCATTTAATTATTATTTTATTTCTTTATATAATTTCATTAATATATTTTTTATTCTTGTTTCAATCCCCACGGAATTACAAGGTAACAGCGAATTAAAAAGTTCTATTAATTCCATTTTTAGTTCCAGTTCTTTTTCCGAGATCTTATACAATATCGTAATTGCATTTCCCCTTATGGCTATCGGTTCCTTTCCAGATTCAAGCCAATCATAACATACATTAAAAAGCTTGCCCAGTTTTATTTCCGGAAGAGGGAGTTCCACTAGAATCGACATGATATTCCTTCTAACACCATCAATTTGAAAGTCAGGCAATCTGTCAATCATATCAGGTAAATATGTCTCGATGAAATCGGGATACTTTTTAGCTATAAGCCACACCACACGTCCTGCACGCATTGACAGGGGATAAGTATCGCGGTACATGACCTCTATTATTGTATTAAAAATATCCGGATCCTCTTCAAATTTTTCGACAAGAAGATCTGCATTAAGCCTTGAACTATCGATAGAAAGAAATTCAATAACGTTCATGGAATAAATTTATTGAAATCATGGATTAAAATCGGGAATCGAAATTAACGAAATTCGAAATAAACAGAATTTCTATAAAAAATTTTAGTTATGAAACACTCCCAAATAGTGAAAATTCAAAAAGATAAATCAAAACTTAAATGAACAACTATCTGTCTTAATTGTTTGTTAAAAAGAGAAATTCAATAAAAATTATGTTATAATAATTGTAATTTAGAATCTTTTTAAATAAAATAGAATAAAAAGTAAACAAAAACCTATGAGATTAAGTATTTCTTTTTTTATGATATTTTTCTTATTAACTGCATATAATATATCATATGCACAAAAAATGAAAGAAAATAAGATTAACAATACAAGTAATATTATGAATACAAATCTTGAAATTGCAACATTCGGCTCAGGTTGTTTCTGGTGTACCGAGGCTATTTTTGAGCGTTTAAATGGTGTTGAAAAGGTTGTTTCCGGTTATTCCGGCGGACATGTAAAAAATCCATCATATAAAGAAGTTTGCAATGGAACTACCGGCCACGCAGAAGTTTGCCAGATTCATTTTAATCCTGAAATCATTTCTTACAGCGAGTTGCTTGAAGTATTCTGGCATACTCACGATCCAACAACACTTAACGGGCAGGGAAATGATGTTGGCACACAATACCGTTCCGTTATTTTTTACCACGATTATAAACAAAAGAAAATAGCAGAAGAATCAAAAAAGGAAATAGAGAAGTCAGGAACTTTTAAAGATCCTGTTGTTACTGAGATCAGTCCCCTGGATAACTTTTATGAAGCGGAGAATTATCATCAGGACTATTTTATAAACAATTCCAACCAGCCTTATTGTAATATTGTGATTGCACCGAAAGTAGATAAGTTTAAAGCCAAGTATTCAGATAAGCTTAAGTAGATATCTTTTTAGCCTTTTCGTTTTTCTTTTTTTTCTTCCAACTTTATCACATAGCATTGCCTGCTACCTTTAAAAGTTGAATTGAACCCAATCATATCACCGTTTTGAATGACGATATTGACAATTAAGAAATTTTAGAGCTGTTCCGATTACTCGGAACAGCTCTAAAAAAATCTATTATTCAATCACTTAGTTTTTTTAATCGCACAACGCGATATCTTTTAATCCATTTTTATATGATGAACTGAAAGGTTTTTACTATTTTCAATCTGGAAATTTAAATATAAAAATCAGAAAGTATTCATATTAACAGAAGAATGATTCCTTAAAAGATGGCCATATTAACTGCAATTGCAGTTACTGCCTCGTATGTAATAATATTTCTTTGATATTCTCTGGCCTTAAATTTGGATTTCAACATGAAACTCTCAGGCAAGTTTATCGGTTTATTCCTTGGAATTATCATTTTCCTCTTTATCTTTCTTTTCACTGATCTGAAACCAGGTCACCCGGAAGTTACCAGAACACTGGCAGTTGCTCTGCTGATGGCTACCTGGTGGGTAACTGAAGCAATTCCACTTGCTGTCACAGCTCTTTTACCACTTATCCTGTTTCCGATGCTGGGAATTTTAGATGGCAAGGATACATCTACTGCTTATATCAACCACATCATATTTATTTTTGTCGGGGGATTTATTATGGCACTGGCCATGGAAAAATGGAATCTGCACAAAAGAATAGCCCTGAAAATTCTGATGTTTATCGGGGTAAGTCCCGGCAGGATTCTGTTAGGGTTCATGCTTGCAACATTATTTCTGTCCATGTGGATTTCCAACACTGCTACCACGATGATGATGATCCCAATAGTCATGTCGATCATTTCAAGTCTGGAAGATAATCTTGAACGCAAAGCTGTCTCGCATTATTCCACAGGACTTTTTCTTGCGATTGCTTACACAGCCTCTATTGGTGGTATGTCAACGCTGGTTGGAACACCTACAAACCTGGTCTGTCCGAGAATACTTACTCTTCTTTATCCGGGTGCACCTGATATATCTTTTGCCAAATGGTTCTTTTTCGCTTTACCTGTCACTCTTCTGATGTTCATTATTATCTGGCTGGTTATCTTTTTCATTTACCGTCCAAGGGAAAAGTGGGTTGGAATCGATTCCCGTCATTTCCGTGAGCAATATCAGAAGCTTGGTAAAACAAGTTATGAGGAAAAAGTTATATTTACGTTGTTCATCATTCTTGCACTTCTATGGATATTCAGGGCCAGTATTAAGTTCGACTCATTTACCATCCCGGGCTGGTCTGAGATCTTTGGCACACCTGATTTTATCAATGACGGAACGGTAGCCATGCTGATCTCAGTCATTTTGTTTATTATCCCGGCAAAAAGCAAAAATGACAAGCGGCTGATGGATTGGAAAACAGCCCACCGACTGCCATGGAACATAGTTCTTTTATTTGGTGGTGGTTTTGCCCTGGCTCAGGGATTCCAGACATCCGGACTTGCTTTGTGGTTCGGCGAGCAACTTTCATGGACAAAAAATATACATCCTTACCTGATCCTTGCTGCCATAGTAACCATGATGTCTTTCCTGACAGAATTGACTTCCAATGTAGCTTCAACCCAGATGTTGCTACCGGTCTTTGCCAGTCTTGCAGTCGGTAGCGGAAATAATCCTATTTTATTCATGATCCCGGCGACCCTTGCTTCCTCACTTGCCTTTATGCTTCCAACAGCCACACCCCCCAATGCCATTGTTTTCGGAACGAATCGTATCCAGATA
The DNA here is from genome assembly GCA_964527875.1 of uncultured Bacteroides sp. GTDB lineage: Bacteria > Bacteroidota > Bacteroidia > Bacteroidales > SM23-62 > LJUQ01. The sequence continues at coordinate 7,948 of CAZGOR010000169.1, forward strand.
ATAACGATGGTTAAGACAGGTTTTGTACTGAATATATCAGGTATTATTACAGCAGTTTTCATTTCCTGGCTTTTTGGTGAAAAGATGTTTGATATTATCCTGAATATTATGCCGGAATGGGTTGGGAATATTAA
>CAZGOR010000170.1:0-8038 GCA_964527875.1 uncultured Bacteroides sp.
TGGAGCATGGAGCATGGAGCATGGAGCATGGAGCATGGAGCATGGAGCATGGAGCGTGGAGCATGGAGCATGGAGCAGAAAGTTAGGTAAAGCATCGACTGCTTAAGCTTACGGGAAAAGGATTATTTTTCTAATGAATAAAGTGCATTTCTCATTATCTGGAATATAAATTTAAATCTATAATAAATTTTTACTGAGAAAATCAGCAACCATTAATTAATACCAAAATACATTGACTATTAATATTTATAATGAGCTACGAAAAAAAATCATTAATATAGCCTGTCCTACCATAACTATAACCTTCACTGGGTTTACATACCTTTCATCATTTTATATTAAGTTACTTTTGATTACTTACCTACTTTTAATTTGTATTAATTCGAACGGTCAAAGGGAAAAGATAAAAACATATTACAAAAATGGGCAACTAAAGTCTAAAGGATCAACTTACACCTATTCAACTTTTTATAATATTAAAAAACTTCCAAAGAAGAATCAATTATCCAACAGAATAGAAAAAAAAATAAAGAAATGGAAATATTGGTATCCAAATGGCCAATTAAGCAGAATTGAACAATATAAACTAATTATTAACTCCGATCCAAATGATCTTCCAGATGGAAAGTGGAGTTATTTTAATGAACAAGGAATAAAATACCGGGAGGATATTTATAAAGATGGAACCTTTATTTATTTTGAGAAGGAAATTTATCAAGAATCAAAACTAGCTGGTAAAGTATTATACCAAGATGGCATATTCGATACCATTTTATATTTACCTTTTACAAAAGATAAAAATCTCATTATTAATCCAGAGTTTGATTTATCAATTAATAGAGCCGAATCAGTTTATAATTGGCTTATTAACAAAGGAATAGATGCCAAACGAATGACTGTTAAAGGATATGGTAAAAGTCATCCTCTTTATAATGAAACTGGTGAGAAATACAGAGCATTAAATCGAAGAGTTGAGATAAAAATTATAGATAGAAAACCTGAATAATAAAAATATTGCTCTTTTCGCTTTTAATCCATTCTGCGATAAAAGAATAGTTAACTGAATTCAAAAATAAAAACTTATGCATAACATGGTTAGAAAAAGTAAGGGGTTTGTTATAGTTTTCCCGGGAATTAAACTATGAATATTACATTATTAAGTGCCAGCCATGAATACTGTCGTGATTACAATCCAACTGGATATGGAATAAAAACTAATCCTTATATTTGATATAGATACAAATTTTTATCTCAATAAGATTACTGCAAAACTAATAAAGATTTATGCTAAAGGCAGTTTTCTTTGATATGGACGGAGTCCTGGTCGATTCTGAAGAATTCATCTGTCAGGCTGCTATTGAAATGTTCAGGGAAAAGGGAATAATTGTCAGGCCCGAAGATTTTATACCATTTGTCGGAGCCGGGGAAAACAGATATTTAGGGGGAGTAGCAGAAAAATATAACCATTCCTTTGATCTTGAGAAAGATAAAGCAAGAACATATGAGATTTATAGGGAAATTGTCAGGAATAAATTGAAACCTCTCGGTGGAGTAAAGAATTTTATAGCTTTATGCAAACAAAAAAAATTGAAAATAGCTGTCGTAACCAGTGCCGATGAAGTAAAAATGAATATCAACCTCCGGGAGATAGGCATCCCTGCAGAAATGTTTGATGCAACGGTAAACGGACTTCAGATTGAAAGAAAGAAACCTTTTCCTGACATATATCTGAAGGCTGCAAAGATACTTGGTATAGAACCTGCAGAATGTCTTGTCGTTGAAGATGCACCCAATGGCATAGAAGCTTCAAAATCAGCCGGGATAAAATGCCTGGCAGTGATGTCAAGTTTTTCGGAAAAAGAACTGAAAGAAGCTGACTGGATCGTGAAGGATCTGAATGAAGTACCTAACGAGGTGTTGGAGTGGTGAGCAAGGGTACAGGATGCAATAGAAGAAGGCAAAGGCTGAGGCGCTAAGGCTAAGGGAGTTTGGGATTCAGGGTATGAGTGGGAAAGGTTGCAGGGCTATAAACTGATACACTGTAATAAATGGCTATTAATATATGACTTAGAAGAATAACAATTTGACAATGTAACAATTTAACAATGTAACAATGAATTTAACAGAATTAGGAACAAGCGGAGTCAAAGTCACTCCCATCATCTTCGGAGCCTGGGCAATAGGCGGTTGGATGTGGGGTGGAGCAGATAAAAAAGATGCTCTTAAAGCCATTCATAAATCACTCGACCTGGGATTGTCATCCATAGATACAGCACCTGCTTATGGTTTTGGCCAGAGTGAAGAAATTGTTGGTGAAGCCATTAAGGGTGTACGAACAGAGGTTCAGATCTTAACAAAATATGGCCTGATCTGGGATAAAAAGATTGGGAAATTTTACTTTCCAACTACAAATAATGAGGGTAAATCCGTATCAATTTACAAGTATGCTGGTAAAGAAAGTGTCATTCGTGAATGTGAACAGAGCCTGAAAAGACTTAAAACAGATTACATTGATCTTTACCAGATACACTGGCCTGATCCCTCAACACCAATCTCAGAAACCATGGAGACTGTAACACAGTTAATTAAAGATGGTAAGATCAGGGCTGCCGGAGTATGTAACTATAATGTTGAAGAAATGGAAGAAGCTGAGTCATTAATCGATCTTGCATCAAACCAGGTACCCTATAGTATGTTAAACAGGGATATTGAAAACGATCTTGTACCCTGGTGTATAGAACATAATAAATCAATACTGGCATACAGTCCTTTGCAGAGAGGATTACTGACCGGAAAATTTAATCCGGGACACCGTTTTAATCCGGGAGATGCAAGACCCAATACACCCTGGTTTAAAGAAAAAAATATAGTTAAAACCAATGAATTCCTTGACAATATCAAACCTCTGGCAAGGTCAAAAAATGCCACACTTTCCCAGCTCGTTCTTCAATGGACCATGCAAATGCCCGGGATTACAGCTGTACTTGCCGGAGCACGTAATGCACAGCAAGTTGAAGATAATGCAGGGGCATTGAAATTTACACTTTCAGAAGAAGAAATGCAGGAGATTAATTCAAACCTTGACAAACTTGAACTGGAACTTTAAAATGAGTAAGTATATTCTGAAAGATTTTCCCATAAAGACAGCACTGCTAAACTGGTACCGGCAACAACAAACGGACAGGATAAGAGAAGTCAATGCACATTTGCATACACCTTATTCCTTCAGTGCCTTCAGGGATGTTGAACACATTTTTGATATGGCCATAAAAGAAGGTATTAGTGTGCTGGGTATCAATGACTTCTATGTTGCTGATGGATATGAAAACTTTTATACACACAGTTTGAGGACAAGAATATTCCCTCTTTTCAACATAGAATTTATTGGATTACTGGCTGAAGAACAGAAAAATGATATCCGTGTGAACGATCCGAACAATCCTGGAAGAACCTACTTCTGTGGTAAAGGACTCGATTATCCTTTTGAACTTGAACCACAGTATGAATGTATGTTGAGAAACGTCAGGTATGAAAGTCAGTTACAGGTCAAAGAGATGATCGAAAAGGCCAGCCATCTCCTGCATGACCTGGATCCAAAAATAACCTTGAAATATTCTGAGATTAAACGGCTTTATGCAAAGGAACTGGTAAGGGAAAGACATCTTGCAAGGGCAATCAGGGAAATTATTTTTTCCAGGTATCAAACTCATGAAGAACGTGCTGGTTTTTTAAAAAAACTATATGGCGGAAAGGAGAGTATGGTAAACATGGACGATAAGGCTGCCCTTGAAAATGAGATCAGGGCAAATCTACTCAAAGCTGGTGGCAAAGCATTTGTCCGGGAAGATCCGGAGGCTTTTTTACCTCTGCCACATATTATTGAACTGATTCTTGACGCTGGAGGAATACCCTGTTACCCGGTACTTCTTGATGATATAAATGGTAACTGCACAGAATACGAATCGGATTGGCAATTATTGTTAAATGAGCTGGAATCAAAAAATATATATTGCATCGAGCTCATTCCAGGCAGAAATGATCTTAATATCCTGAAAGAATTTGTCAATTTTTTTCATGAAAATAATTTTATCATCACATTTGGAACTGAGCACAACACACCTGAACTTAAACCGATATCTGTGAAGGCCCGGGGAAATGTACCTTTGGATAATGAGCTTAAAAAGATATCCTGGGAAGGTGCCTGTGTCATAGCCGCACACCAATATCTTCATGCCAAAGATGAAGAAGGTTACGTAAAACTGGACGGAAAAATCAACAGGGAACACCTGGATAATTTCATTGAATTGGGAAAAGCTGTAATTGAGAAATTTATAACCGGATAAAGAAATGAACCCCATCGAAAGATTAGTTGAAATATCCCGTTTTTACGGGTCTGATAAAGAATATGTTCTGGCTGGTGGCGGAAATACTTCATACAAGGACGATGACAGGATATGGATAAAAGATAGTGGCATTCATCTTTCCACCATTACCAGCGACGGATTTGTTATGCTGTATAGAAAAAAGCTGAATGATATCTCTGCTAAAAAATACAGTGACAATCCTGATGAAAGGGAAAAGCAGGTTAAAGATGATCTTTTCAAATCGAAGGTTAATCCTGATGATCTCCTCCGACCCTCGGTTGAAACATCACTGCATAATCTGATCGAATATTCTTATGTTGTGCATCTTCATCCCACACTGGTAAACGGATTGATGTGCGGAAGGAATTCTGCAGAGTTGACCACTCAGCTATTCGGCCGGGAAGCACTTTATATTCCTTATACTGATCCGGGTTATACACTTTTTAAAAAAATCGAGTCTGAACTGCACTGTTACAGGACAAAATTCAATTCAGATCCCACTATGATTTTTCTTGAAAATCATGGTGTATTTGTCAATAGCAATGATCCTGAAAAAATCAAAGAAATATATGATCATATCTTCAAAACGATTACAGGCCATGTAAAAGAAGAACCTGTCATAAAAAAACTGTCCGATCATAAAAGTATCGGGGTCATCATGCCTGCATTGAGGATGTTATTAACTGAAGACCAGCCAAAAATCTTGAAATACAGGCATAACTCCCTTATCCGGCATTTTTACAGTTCCAAATCTTCATTTGAAAATGCTGCCCTGCCGTTTTCTCCTGATATCATTGTTTACTGTAAATCCCGGTATCTGTATATCGAAACCAATAGTAAACCGGATGATATCATACAATCATTGAAAAAGGAAATCCCTCTTTTCAGGAAGAAATATAAATACAATCCTATAATTATTTTAATTAAGGATGTGGGACTTATTGCTGCTGAAGAGAATGCCAGATCAGCCGAAACAGCCCTCGATGTTTATGAAGATCTCCTGAAAATCAGTTTTCTTACCAGGAATTTTGGCGGACCAAGATTTATGAATGATAAACAGATCGCTTTCATTGAAAACTGGGAGGTTGAACATTACAGAAGGATCGTTTCAAAAGGAATATCCATTTCCAGTCAGGTCAAAAATAAGATATCCATTGTAACAGGAGGTGCACAGGGAATCGGAGCAGGCATTGCCGAAGATCTTTTCAGGAATGGTGCAAATGTCATTATTGCAGACCTGAATAAAAAGAAGGGAAAAGAGCTGGTTGAAAAATTGAATGATCCAAACCACAAAAATCAGTGTATTCATGTAACTGTTGATATATCTGATCCGAAATCTGTCAAATCATTGATTGTATCTGCCGTGAGGGAATTTGGAGGCATTGACGTTTTAATCAGTAATGCCGGTATTCTTTACGCCGGAAGTCTGGAAGAAATGGATCCGGTCACCTTTGACAAAATGACCGGGGTGAATTATTCAGGTTATTATCTATGTGTAAAGTATGCATCAGAAATTTTCAAAATCCAGCATAAATACAAAAATGATTATTATACAGATATTATACAAATCAACTCAAAATCAGGTCTTGCCGGCAGTAAAAAGAATTTTGCCTATGCCGGAGCAAAGTTCGGTGGCATTGGCCTCACCCAGTCGTTTGCCCTGGAACTTCTTGAATATAATATAAAAGTAAACGCTATCTGTCCCGGGAACTATTTTGAGGGTCCCCTGTGGTCTGATCCTAAAACAGGCCTCTTCAGGCAATATCTGGAAGCAGGAAAAGTGCCGTGTGCAAAAACCATCGAAGATGTCAGACGTCACTATGAACAAAAGGTTCCGATGAAACGAGGTTGTTCTGTGTCAGACATTATGAAAGCTATTTACTATGTGATTGATCAAAAATATGAAACCGGACAGGCTGTTCCAGTTAGTGGGGGGCAGATTATGTTGAAGTGAGTAGCATGGAACATGTAGTTTGGAGCAGAAAAAGATTAGGGAAAAGGTTGAAAGTTGCATTATCAATTGGAGGCTGTCTAAAAAGTCTATTAAAACATTTAACCACAGAGGAAACAGAGATTAAACAGAGTTCACAGAGGTTTGATATTAAGAAAGTTAATTCTCTGCGGACTCTGTGGTTTATACTACTTTTTAGACAGCCTCAATTAATTTAATATATAAAACAGTATGTTGGTCCTGATTGTATAAATTTGTATTGAATTATCCAACAATTCTAAGTATTATGCAAATCAGGGTTATGACCCTTATAGTCATTGGAACTTTATTGATCCAATCCCTTTTATCACAGCATTATAATTATGATTTTGCCGTTGGTATAAGGGCTGGATTAGCCTATGGATTTAATGGTAAATATTTCCTGGGAAGTAACCGGGCTGTCCCAAGCCGCAATGCCCTGGAAGCTATTGCATCATTCAGGTACAATGGCGTAATGTGCTCAATTGTGTATGAATATCATATTGAAGTTTTTGATACAGAAGGTTTCTATTTGTATTGCGGTGGAGGATTGCATGCCGGTATATGGGACAGTGATGAAGTACCCTGGGAAACTGATAATACAGGAGATAATTTTTATTCAGGCTTTGATGGAATTATCGGATTGGAATATGTCTTTGCTTATATTCCAATATCGGTTGGCCTGGACTGGAAACCCGGATTTAATATCATCAGTGATTCTAACTTAACAATAGATGATATTGCTTTATCTTTAAGAATCTTTTTTGATTAAACCCGATATTAGCATTTATGTCATCACACAGAACCGCATCAACAGCAGGATGGGTATCAATATTTGTCAATATCTTTCTGTTCGGACTTAAATACTGGGCTGGCATTGTAACAGGTTCAGTTGCCATTATTGTTGATGCCTGGCACACCCTTTCTGATTCATTCAGTTCAATTATTGTTCTTCTGGGTATCAAAATTTCACGTAAACCTGCCGATGCTAATCATCCTTTTGGTCATGGCAGGGCAGATCTGATTGCATCCCTTATCATTGGAGTAATACTTGGTGTAATAGCCGTGAATTTCCTGGTTGAATCCATTGAACGTCTTGTCAATAAAGAATCTGTTCACTATGGTACCATTGCACTTATCGCGATTATCACTTCAATTGTATTCAAAGAATTTTTAGCTCAATACTCATTTTGGGCAAGTAAAAAAACAGGATCAAAATCATTGCGTGCGGATGCATGGCATCACCGAAGCGATGCCATATCTTCGATCATTATCCTTACCGGATTTTTTCTCGATGATTATTTCTGGTGGATCGATGGAGCATTGGGAATCCTTGTAACAATGACGCTTTTTTACGCAACATATGAAATCCTCAGTGATTCAATCAGCAGGATCCTTGGTGATAAACCTGATGATAAACTTATGTCCGACATCAGGGATATCTGCAATCAATACAGTAACAATCCATTATACCCACATCATTTTCATGTCCACCATTATGGCAGGCATACTGAACTTACACTTCATATAAAGATTTCAGGAGAAAAAACATTGGATCATGCCCACGATATAGCATCGAAAATTGAAGATGCGATCCGGAATGAATTAGGCATAGAGGCAACCATACATATGGAACCGTTATAATGGTTCTCGGTTCTCGGTTCTCGGTTCTCGGTTCTCGGTTCTCGGTTCTCGGTTCTCGGTT
>CAZGOR010000171.1:0-8028 GCA_964527875.1 uncultured Bacteroides sp.
TGTACAAGGTAATAAGTGTCATCGAGCCATCTTTCCGGTGAAGGTAAAAATTCAAATAATCTTGGTTCACCTCTTCCGAATGCCTGCTGGTAGGTGAGGTTTTTCTTCTGGGAGAAACCGGATTGAAAAATGAATAGTAAAATGATAAATGATTTAATAATTCTGCAATGACGTGACATGATTCAAGATTTTAAGATTGATAGATGAATTATTGATGATAAAAATAACTAAAAAAACATGGTTTTAGGAAAAGTCAAAGGGGGAGCTGGGAACTGGTTGCTGGTAGCTGGTTTCTGGATGCTGGTTAGTGTGGTTGAGGGAGTGGGTGTATTTAACCACTCGTCCGAGCGTACCCTGCCCGAATGAATTCATTCCCGTCCGGATGACCCGGTTGGACGGGCAAGCGGGCGTTCAGTATGGGCGGGCGGACTTTTCTGTTGTAATCAGTACAATTGGAATGTGTTCGCCTGTCTGCCGGTAGGCAGAATTGGAAACCCCGCCCGAACGTGTCGTTCGGTAAGGGCGGGCGGACTTTTCTATCACATTCCGGGAGGTGATAACTGCCGGTTGGCAACCGTAAAAAACTGTTCAATCCTTTCAGTGTTGTATTCTTTCTCAGCGCTTTTTACCTGGCACTTCGTACCGGGTTATTCATAGTTTGACTCCTTCAGGGGTCTTAACCCTGTACCTTGCGCCCTGTATCTTGCACCTTGCCCTTTGTACCCTGAACCTTTCCTCAGTCTCAGCCTCCCTGCCTGCCGTAGCTTCAGCGAAGGCAGGAGCCTCAGCCTCAACCTTCTTTCCTTATCCAATATTATATTAGGTAACTGTTCATGCTCACACCCAATACCCACTCACACTAATACACTAATAAACTATTATACAAATTTACCATTTGTCCTTCTTCCTTACTCCACCCTGGTTATCTTGTCGCCAATATTAAAAGTTCCTGTTACACCAAGCTCAATTGCTAGATAATACGAAAGGAAGTTTATCTTAACGATTGTTGTAAAAGGCGAAAGGATTTCAGGCAGTGACAACTCTTCAACAGGGATGACCACCGCACCAGCATTGGACAATATTGCAGCCAGCTTATCTGTCCTTTCCAGTGAAGGGCCGTTTGTCCTAATGAGAAAAATGATACTTCCCGGCGATGTTTCTTTTGGCCCGTGATCATATTGCGATAACGCTATTCCTGAGGCTGATAATTTTGTCGTTTCCCCGAAAGTCAGTGCTCCCTGCAGTGCGGTAGCAATATTCGGCCCGCTGCCGGTAAAACAATAACCGTTGACTTTCTCTTTACAGATATATGATGATAATTCGCCGGCAGTTTGTTCACCCCATTCGCGGTAAAGCTCAATGTTTGCATCAAGATCTTCGAGAGCCGGCCGGATATCGATTCCGAAACCATTGTACAGAACGACCAGTGTGTTGATATAGGTTTTGGTCGAGGAAAATTTTTCCCTGCCTGCATAAAGAGGAATCACTTCTTTTATGTTTGTTGCTTTAGCCAGTGAACTCTCAGTTTCGTTTGTGATGGCAACATATTCCTTAAAGAGCTCCCTGCACCAGAGCGTTTCGGAACTTTCTCCCGATTGGGATATAAGAACTCCCAGAGGGCTGACGTTACCGGGAAATATATAATTGAAATACTCAGAGGCTATTTCCGGGATTATATCCTTTCCGGTATATTTCAAAGTCAGGCACACAAAATGTGATGATCCCATACCAAGGTAAGGGACATTATGCAATAGCAATGAGTCCTTTGTGTTTTCATGACAATACCATGCTTTTTCAGGTATTTCGAGGATTTCGGATAACATTTCCTTCATTGATTTGGTTATTTCCTGGAATGAACGACGATCCTTCTCACTCCCGGATAAGTGATCATTTATTGTCATTCATTGTTGTTCAGTTGTCATTATTTGAGTAGCAAGTGTTTTTAGAATCAAGTCATCCCGAAGTAGCAAAGCGACTGAGGGATCTCGCCGGTTTAATAAGAACCGTCTCTTATTAAGCTGTTATATTTTCTCCTTAGCTAAATTACCTTATTCAAAGCGGCCAAAATTAGTGATGGTTGCTGGGGACCACCGAGTTCCCTCCTCGCTGCCGCTCGTCGGGATGACTTGTTTCAATCTTGGATTGTATACTCATACGATGACTTTAAGTCATCGTATGAGTGATATCAAACTTAATCTGGAACTATTCATCTTCAGGCGGATTAGCCACGAATTGAATCTGTTCCATTTCTTCATCTGTGAAATGGATATCGCCTGTAACCGGAGAAGCATCCCAGCATTGTTCGAGGGATGAGGGATCAGGTTCTTCAACCGGGATAAGGAAATATTCCTGACCATCTTGGCCTGTTTCTATCTTTCCGCCGCTTCTGATTACAGCATCACGTACCAGCCTGGCACAGACATCAATCAGTTCACTCACATTATAATCGGTATAGGAGAATTTGGTTTCATAATCCAGGGCGCTTTTATATTCATCAGGAAGTTCTTCGAATCCTATTGTGGTGAAGAGGATACCGCCGGCATTGGCAGGATTACAATCAGAGTCCTGTCCGCAGCGCGTGGATATGATAATGGTGTTTTCAATATCTCTCTTACCGTAAAGCATACCTATAACAATATAGGCTCCATTGATTTTGGCATCAATGTTAAAAGGATCATCCGGTCCGCTGCAGGAAAATCTGCGGTATTCCGGGTTCAGCTGATATTTTTCATTGATAAGCTCCCATGTCTTTTCCCAGTCGTCAGGATTTTCTTTGTACCATGTGAGCACATCACTGATTGCTTCATGGTACTGGCTTCCTTCGGGAATGCACTTCAGCCCGGCTTCCACTATTTTCATCATGTCATCTTCAAAAAAGGCTTCGGCATACATACCTGCAACAAATTGTCCGCCATAGAGTCCATCTCCATAATTCATCAGGCGGCCGAAGATTTCGCCCAGTTCAATTGCCAGGTTTGGCATTCCCGGTGCGATCAGTCCCGCATAGTCTGCCTCGATCTGGTAATCGATATCATCTGCATGTTTGTTATACTCAGGGTGTCCCGATGCAGGTGGAGCAATGCCGTTTCTTAGATTATCACGTCCTGCTCTGTTAGCATGCCACAACCTGTAACGGCTGTTGGCAAAATCAATACCTGCCTGACGGATAGAGACACCGAAGCCATACTTTTCGAGAGTTCTGAGAAAGGTCATTTCGACATAAATATCATCCTGGTGGAACTGGTTGACCATATCAGGGGTCCATTCAGGAACCGAATCAGCAGGAATAATCTCTCCCCTCCATTTGAATTCGGTTGGCCCGCCCCAGCCTACGCCTACCATCTGCCCGACCCAGCCTGCCTTGACCTTGTCCATGTATTCATCTACAGAGATCTTGCGGTATTTGACCTTACCTGTGTTACAGCTGAAAAGAATGGAAAAAGAGAAGAACAAGAAAAAAATAGTTGCTTTTTTCATTTTTGTGAGGTTTTAGGTTAAGTTATCATTTATACACAAAATTAATGATTTTTGTGGTTAAGAAATCGGGGGAAATGGAATTTATTGGAAGAAGGAGTGAATAGTTGCTAGGATAGATGAGTTTTCCTTTAATGCATCTTTTTTTATCAGGTCCGATTAGCAATCGGACCAACAATAAAATTACTATTCAATAGTTCATCCGGTTGTCAACCGGATGAAACACAACAACGTGGATGACAGAAAAGTCCGGTTGTTAACCGGACACATTTACCCACCTCCTGTTTCTCGATACACTCCATTACTGCTGAAGGAAACAACGGAGAAGAAGGGTATTGGCACAATCACAATTATCAAAGCTGGTGAGAACATTTAAAACCTGGTTTAACCGGGAGACAATAATAGTTGATATTAGCTAAATCAATAGCTAAATTCCAGCTTATCCAGTCCATCCTGCACCTCAGGGCAGGACATGAAAAGATCCCATAATAAACCGGTTCTGTCGTTTTCTATCATCACGATAACCGGGCCTTGGTCGATGGCAATGTATGAGCTGGCCCACCATCCGGCTGTTACATTGAAAGCATCATAAAATCCGTATTCTCCCCAGAGCCTGTCACCCAGCAGATAGTAAAAATGGCGGATGGCGGCCATGGATTCTTCAGGGGTATATGGTAAAGATGATATTGCAGCGGTCGGTGTGATCACGCCCAGGTCATTGGTTGGAGAATGTGCTGAATAACCATTTTGATTGTCACTGGCAGTAAGACCCCAGCAGTCTTCATGATATCCCACGTAGTCTTTTGGATTATCTCTACACCAGGCCCGGTTGATCAGGGTATGATTCACATTTTGTTGCCAGTAGTTTATATTTGCGTGGTTATCGATAAGGTTCCTGGGGTCAAGCCCGAGGAAGGAGTAATGGGTAAAGAATAGCGGACCGCCATAATCAGGTCCTAATGGCAGTATGTAACCGTAATAAGGTTGGCCATTCACAATGTTTCCGTTCTGCATGTATCCATTATGAAAAATATTGGCCGATACTATATGTGTTGTGGAGGAAGACGCCAGCACATAGGTGATTACAGTTTCGTTATATCCCTGGATCTTCAGGTTGACTTCCCAGCCGGTGTTGGGTGACCAATGCCAGTAAAGCACATTTTCATCCCTTGTAAACCAGTCCCATTCGACACTGTCACACAATGCATTGATCCTGTCGATCATGAGTTTTTCATTTGTAATATTCTGATCTAAGTACTGGCGGATGGTAAGTAATCCCTGGATCATAAAGGATGTCTCAACAAGGTCGCCTCCGTCATCTTTAGGACTGAAGGGTACCGTTTTACCTGTCGAACCGTTCAGCCAGTGAGGCCACGCACCATGATACCTGTCACAGGTTTCAAGGAAGTCAAGGATTTTATCAAGATGCGCGATACCTTCAGCCCGGCTGATAAATCCTCTTTCAATACCTACGATCAGGGCCATTACTCCGAAACCTGAACCGCCAATGGTCACTACATCACCCGAGGTGTTTCTTTCCCTGGCAAGGCCACATTTAGGATGTGCAAAATCGTAGAAATATTTAAATGTTTGCTCCTGGATAAGGTTTAATAACTCCTCATCAGATATGATTGGAAATTTAGGTGTTGAATCAAGTGCAGTATAAAAATAATTCGAAAATCCATCAAAAAAATAACCTTCATCTGATGTCAGATTACCGGAGATGGTAAAATCATAACGTTTATAATCTTCAAGAGTTTCCTTATTCGTAACCGTGACTTTTTTGTTTTCGTCCGAGAGAGATATATTAACTTCTGTATTTCCGGAAAGAATAATAAAGGATTCATAATTCTGAGGATCCAGTGCTTCAGAAAAACTGATTTCAATATTAAGTTGTTTGAAATCAATATTTTTAAGGAAGGATGAAGTTGCAAAGTTTACATCGTTTATGGTAATTGTGTTTATAACCATAGTCCCCTGAATCGTGATAAAATTATATTCAACACCCGGAAATGTTTCGCCTTTAATTCCTTTCAGGCCATCTGATAATTTAAGTGTATGATTTGTCTTATGGAGAAGATTGCTGTCGGGGGTGAGTATGATCGATTTATGATCTTCTGAATAGGTGATATCAAGATCAACAGGAATTTCACTGTCACGGGTTAATGAGATACCGGAAGATATAGTTGTTGTATCGGGAGTGTTGCTAAATCTGATAACGATATTTTGATCCACAGGAACATTTGTGGTTATTTCATCGGGATCAAGAGTTATTCCTCCTACCTTAGTGCTTATCAGTTGCAGATACCGTGTTTCTTCCTCATCATTCTTTTCTTTTTCACAGGATAGAAGGAGAATATTAAAGCTTGTTAAAATAAGTAGGAACGTTTTTATTTTCATTATGATTAATCACGGTATGATAGAGAATAATATAAGGTATTGAATTTAAATAATACAAAAAGGTCTGAAAATGAATCTTTGTCCCCCACCTGGAACCCGCTACTCTTTATACATAATATTTTTAAAGTTATACTTTTTAGGAACATTATATTTAAAATGAGACTTAAAGTCTTCATGATGATATTTCTTGACTCTCCCCTCCTGTCCTCCCGAGGCTGTCTAAAAAGTCTATTAAAACATTTAACCACAGAGGAAACAGAGATTAAACAGAGTTCACAGAGGTTTGATATTAAGAAAGTTACTTCTCTGCGGACTCTGTGAAAACTCTGTGGACTCTGTGGTTTATACTACTTTTTAGACAGTCTCACACAGAGGGGGTGTTGAACATATTCCCGGAATAATGTAAATATTATTCAAAATAATTCATATGTTCAATTAATTGTTTAGGATGTTTTTATCATCCTTGGTGTCTTTGTGTGAAAAATAGTTGTGACACAGCTCCCTGGGAACCAGTTATAAAACAGCCCCTGTTTTCTACTATAGAAACATATCTTTCTTCAATCTAAACCTGACTGTTCAGTCTATGGTTTTTCTGATTCATACATTAAAGATACTTCTTCAGCGGTAATAGCTTTATGGAAAATTCTCACGTCATCCAACTGACCTTTAAAGTGGTTGGATGTGGTAAAGTCATAGCCGCCCCATGATTCGCTGTCCCATAATGTGCCGCCCCTTGATTGTATAAAGCCAAAGGCCAGTTCATTGACAACATCAGGTTCGGTTCCACCATATTTCATACCTACAACAGTTCTCTTGGCATCTTCTTCCGGCCAGAGGTCAAAATCGAAGCTTTTCATTTTTTCACCATTGTAGTAAAGAATACCCTGCTTTTCAGCCGCGTTATAGGTATAAACAACATGAAGCCAGGTATCTTTCAGCAAGGCTATCATCTCTTCCTGCGTCAGGCTTTTTGCAAAGTCCCAGCCCTGCCAGCCGCCGTTATCTTTATCCTGTGCTTCTGCGGGAAACCACATATCTTCGGAGGTTGTCGATCCGTCAGCCAATTCATACTGGATGCCAAATTTTGCACTTTTATAATCGCCAGCAATCTCGCACTGGATCCCGTAAAAAGCTCCCAGTCCAAGGACGAAATGTCCGGCAGGGTTATCATCGGCATTCACATGACCTGTTGAATTTGTTTTGACCCAGAGACTTATGGTGAAATCATTGGTATTGATCAACTGGTCGCCATCAGGTATTTCAATAATGCTGGCATCACCGTCGAAAGTTGCAGCTTTCCCGGCGGCTGTATTGCGGGAATCCGTGTAGGTGATAGCCACGATGCCGTTGGCAGTTGGATCCCAATCTCCAACCACGTCATTGGCATTGTCTTCAAATGTCCAGTGTGCGACAACTCCGCTGGGTGCAAATGTACCTTCCGTTGTAAAAGACCTTGTCAGTTCAGTCAAGGCTTTACCATCAGTTGATAACAATCCTGCACCAAGGGTTAATTCATAAAGTGCTCCGGTCCCTAGATCCGTATCCGGTGTAATGGTGATAACTGCACCAGATACAGAGATACTGATATCTATCGATGCATCATCATAATCCTGAACGAGTGTGATGTTGGCGGATGTGGCTGTTGTGGCATCCACATCAATTGAAAAAGTAGCTGTTATGGTTGGATTCACAGATACGTCATCCGGTGCTGTTGCAGTGTTCAGGTCGGCATCGTCCGCCAGAATACTGATAAGGGTAAAATCCGGTTCTTCTTCTTTCTTGCAACTGTTGATGACTATAGCGAGCCCAACAGCAAGAATAAATAAACTTAAAAAAACAGATGATTTTCTCATAATTATTAAGATTTAGTTTGACATAAAAAATTTATTACCAGTTTGGATTCTGTTCCAATGTTCCTTGTGAAATATCTATTTCTGTTTGAGGAATTGGCAAAAGTTCGTGTTTTCCTTCGACAAAGCCAAGAGGGCCGAGAATTTCCGGTGCTTTACCCGTTCTCACGAGATCCCAGAAACGGTGACCTTCCAGGGCTAACTCATGCCTTCTTTCCATGATGATCAGGTCACGTAATGCATCCTTGTCTGTTTCTGTGATATCGGGAAGGATCGAGCCATTTCCCTGGCGGGCACGTTCCCT
>CAZGOR010000172.1:0-8007 GCA_964527875.1 uncultured Bacteroides sp.
AAATGACTAAATCAGCACCGTTCCTGGTTGCTATCACGATTGAACCAAGCCAACATTCTTATGAATCGTTCCGTAATGTAAGAATTGATAATCCCATCATACCAAGGAGTCCGGAAGCAGGTCCGGATCTCGTAGATTTGTCTGAATATTTTAATACTTCTACGGATGATGACTTTCATAACCATGCAGGACATGATCTGCAAGATTTGCCCAAAGGTGTTCCAGAATTAGGAGGGGTGAAATTTGATATACGTGGAATGATTGTGCTTGCAGGAAGCAGATCGATAGATATGACTGGAGTTGTATACCCTGAAGCTGTAAATGGAATAAAAGTCAATCGAAAGGGACGGAGACTGCATTTTCTGCAGGCCTGTGGTTGGAGTGCGGAAAGTGGAGCTAAGTTAGGAGAATATGTAATCCATTATTCGGATGGTCAGACAAAAAGTGCTCCCATTCTCTATCAAAAGAACATCATGGACTGGTGGCTTCGTCCAGAGGATAAACCGCCTACAGAAGCAGAGGAGGTATGGCGAGGTCAGGATCCAAGCACCCGCAATGCGGGCTATAAAACCCACTTAATTAAGTATACCTGGGAAAATCCATTGCCGGATGTTGAGATAAGTACGATTGATTTTGTTTCGGATGTAATTACTGCAGCCCCATTTCTGCTTGCCATTACTGTTGAACAATAGAGAACAACACCGGAGATACACATAAGGACTGGTTCGGCTGGTTGCCAAAAACAATGGTGTTTAGGTTTTCAATGTTTTTTTAGATAATTTAATTTTCTTGACTTTGAAACTGAATCTATGAAAAAATTATTTACTCCCGTATTATTATTTGCCTTAGCAATAGGCATATATTCCTGTACTGAAAAACCAAAAGTCATTGACAGGATTGGTTTTATAACCATTTCAGGTCCGAACCTGGCAGCACCTGATGGCAGTATTTTTTTTATCAAGGGAATTAACCTTGGCAACTGGCTAAACCCGGAAGGGTATATGTTTGGATTTAGCCGGACAAACTCGGCCCGACTCATCGACCAGGCATTCCGTGAAATGGTAGGCCCCGATTTTACGGACCGGTTCTGGAAATTGTTCAAGGATTATTACATTACCCGGGAAGATATCCGCTATATCAAATCAACCGGGATGAATACCATTCGGGTGCCATTTCATTATAAATTGTTTACAGACAAAGACTATATGGGATTATCATCAGGGCAGGATGGTTTTGCCCGGATCGACAGTCTTGTAGAATGGTGCCGCGAATCGGGATTATACATCATCCTCGACATGCACGATGCCCCGGGAGGCCAGACTGGAGACAACATTGATGACAGCTACGGCTACCCCTGGTTAATGGTGAGTAAAGAAAGTCAGAAATTATTTGTTCATATTTGGAAACGTATTGCAGAAAAGTATAGTAACGAGCCGGTTATTTTAGGTTATGATCTGTTGAACGAACCCATAGCTACTTATTTTAATGACGAATACGATAAGCTGAACCCACAGCTCGAGCCACTTTATAAAAAGGCTATGGCTGCAATCCGCGAAGTGGATAAAAACCACATCGTTATGCTGGGTGGCGCTCAGTGGAACAGCAATTTTAAGGTTTTCACTGATACAAAATTTGATGATAAAATGATCTATACCTGCCACCGATACTGGTGTGACACCCTTCAGGCCAACATTCAGGATTTTGTGGATTTTCGTGACTCGGTCAATCTTCCACTTTATATGGGAGAAACCGGTGAAAATACAGATGTATGGATCAAAGCCTGGACACACCTCATGAATAAAAATAACATCGGGTGGACCTATTGGCCCTATAAAAAGATGGGGAGTTCACGATGTATGCGTACCATTCCTACTCCCGAAAACTGGGAAAAAATTGTGGAATTCACGCAAAAACCCAGGCTTACTTTTGATGAAATCCGTGCTATCCGCCCAAGCCAGGACATGGTAAAAAAAGCCATGATGCAGTTACTGGATAATATGAAATTTGAGAATACTCAAATCAATGAAGGTTATATTAATGCAATGGGAATGAATCCATAAAGTAATTTTATTCAATGAAAAATTTTTTATATATCATTTTAATTACCCTATTAATGTCTGGGTGTAAAAATAATCCCGACTCCGATAACCATCAGGTTCAGACAGATGAAGAACAAGAGGTTAAATACTCAGATGTTGACCTTTGGCTTACCAGCCCCGAATCAAAAATCTTGTTTCAACAACAGAATGTGAGTCTGCTGTTTGATTCAGCAAGCAATCAAAACCCAACTATTAAGGTTGATACTTCCAAAACCTATCAAACGATTGACGGTTTTGGGAATTGTCTCACCGGCGGGAGTGCCATGCTTATTCATAAGATGAATGCTGCCAGCAGGGCTGCTATATTAAAAGAACTTTTCTCAACCGATGGCAATAGCATTGGTGTGAGTTATCTCAGGGTAAGTATTGGTGCGTCGGACCTGGATGAAAAGGTTTTTTCCTACAACGACCTCCCGGCAGGTGAAACAGATGTAGAAATGACAAAATTCGACTTGGGATACAGTAAGCTTCACCTTATTCCTGTGTTAAAGGAAATTCTGGCTATTAATCCAAACATCAAAATACTGGGTTCACCGTGGAGTGCCCCCACCTGGATGAAAACCAATAACGATACCCGAGGAGGAAGCCTTAAACCGGAGTATTTTGATGCCTACGCGAAATACTTCGTTAAATATATTCTGGCCATGAAGGCTGAAGGTATCCGAATCGATGCCATCACCATTCAGAACGAACCTCTACATCCGGGCAACAATCCCAGTATGTACATGACGGCGGAGGATCAGGCATCGTTTATTAAGAAAAATCTTGGCCCTGCTTTTGTTTCTGCCGGCATCGATACCAAAATTATTATATACGACCATAATGCTGACAGACCCGATTATCCGCTTACCATTCTTAATGACCCGGAAGCAGCCAAATATGTGGATGGCTCAGCATTTCACCTGTATGCAGGGACTATTGATGTCTTGTCGGAGGTTCATAACACCTTTCCGGACAAAAACCTCTACTTTACTGAACAGTGGGTGGGAGGCCCTGGTAATTTAATGGAGGACCTGGCATGGCACATGCGTACACTCATTATTGGTGCTACGCGCAACTGGTGCCGTAATGTACTGGAATGGAACATGGCAGCCGACCCAAACTACAACCCACACACCGATCGTGGTGGGTGCGATAAGTGCCTCGGAACCATCACCATTGATGGAAATAAAATAACCCGGAATCCAGCTTATTATATTCTTGCTCACGCTGCAAAGTTTGTATGTCCGGGCTCTGTAAGAATCGACTCGAATGTACCGGGCAACTTGCCTAATGTGGCGTTTAAAACACCTTCGGGGCATATAGTTTTGATTGTCCTTAATGATGCAATTACGCTTCAGAAGTTTAACATCCGTTTCAACGGAAAAACTGTTTCAACTGCTTTAGAGAAAGGGGCTGTAGGTACGTATGTATGGTAGTCAGGTTACAGGACCTGAATGTCATATGGCTTTTGTCTTCTCCTTCCGAATCATTTAACAACAATATAATTAATAAAACAAAAAATGAAATACAGGAAACTTGGTAGAACAAACTGGGAAGTAAGCGAAATCGGTTATGGTATGTGGGGCATGGCCGGATGGACAGGTTCGGATGATGAAGAATCATTAGCTTCCCTGCAGTTGGCAATTGATATGGGATGTAATTTTTTCGATACAGCTTGGGGTTATGGAAACGGCAAGAGTGAAGGTCTGTTGGGCAAACTTGTAAGAGCGAACAAAGGGAGGAAGTTATATACCGCCACCAAAATACCTCCCAAAAATTTTAAATGGCCCGGCAAGCGGGAATACACACTGGATGATTGTTTCCCACCGTATCATATCGAGGAATATGTTGATAAAAGCCTCAGAAATGCCGGGCTTGACTACTTTGATCTTATGCAGTTCCACATATGGGAAGACCATTGGCTTGAAGATGAACGGGGCATCAGTAAGATGATTGATCTGAAAGAACAGGGATTATTTCATGCTATTGGCATCAGCATGAACCGATGGGAACCCTGGAACGGGATAAAGGCTGTCAAAAGCGGACTTATTGACACAGTCCAGGTGATTTATAACATTTTTGATCAGAATCCAAAAGATGAACTTTTCCCTGCATGCCGTGAAATGAATATTGGTGTTATTGCGAGGGTACCATTTGATGAAGGATCCCTGACCGGTACACTTACCAAAGAAAGCAGATGGCCGGAGGGGGACTGGCGGAACACATACTTTGTACCCGAAAACCTGATATCGACTGTCGAGCATGCAGATGCTCTTAAACCACTGGTACCTAAAGGCATGACAATGTCAGAGATGGCGCTGCGTTTTATTCTGGGTGAGCCGACGGTCAGTACAATAATTCCCGGAATGCGAAAACCGGGGCATGCTGAAATTAATATGAAGACAAGCGATGCCGGACCACTCGATGCCGATCTTATGAAAGAACTTAAGAAACATCGCTGGGACAGGGAACCAACGGAATGGTCACAGTAAATATGAAATTTTTCAAGTGACCGAAAATCAACCAACTAAACAAAACAAGAAACTTGTGGTCGTTATTGCTGCAATTGCGGCGACAGGAGGCTTATTATTCGGTTTTGACACAGGGGTTATTTCAGGTGCAATTCCGTTTTTCCGTGAATTCTGGAGCCTGACCGATAAGCAGGTGGAACTGATCGCAACAGCCGGATTAATAGGTGCCATCCTGGGTGCTGTCTCATCCGGCAGGATAACTGATATCCTTGGGAGGAAGATTGTTATTATTGGTGCTGCAATAATATTCGGGATCGGTGCACTGTGGACCGGCTGGGCTCCTACCCCTGAGAGCCTGTTTATTGCAAGGCTGTTTCTCGGGTTGGCTATCGGAATATCATCCTATGCAGTTCCGATGTATATAGCAGAAATCTCTCCGACTAAGCAGAGGGGCTCCCTTGTTTCATCATTCCAGCTTCTGGTCGCGACCGGGGTTTTAATCTCCTATCTGAGCGACCTCTATTTCGCAGAGGAAGGCAATCTTGAATCATGGAGACCTATGTTCCTGGTTGGTGTGATTCCTGCTCTTATCCTTTTAATCGGGATGATTGCCTTGCCAGAGACACCAAGGTTTCTTATCAGCAAGGGAAAAGAAGAACAGGGACGCAAGATTTTATCAAAACTTGAAGAACCTGAATTTGTTGAGCCCGCAATATCAAAAATGAAGGAGGAAATAGCTCTTTCAAATGAAAGCGGTAAATCGTGGAAAGAGATATTCAGCCCTTGGCTTAAAACAGCATTGTTTATCGGAATCGGAATTATGTTTGTGCAACAGTTTGTTGGTATAAACACGATAATATACTACAGCCCTGTCATATTTAAAAATGCCGGTTTTGAAAGTAATACAGCTGCCATTGCCGCCTCAGTGAGTGTTGGGATTGTCGTTGTATTATTTACCATTGTATCGATGGCAGTTATCGACAAATTAGGACGAAGGAAACTATATCTCGTCGGAACAACCGGAATAGTTGTATCTCTTGTTGCACTGGCAATCAGCTTTGCTTTTCAGGAATCACTCGGCAATTCAATGAAATGGGTTACTGTGGCATTTGTACTTCTTTATATTATGTTTTTCGCAATAAGTCTCGGTCCACTGGGGTGGCTTATTATTTCTGAAATCTATCCGCTTAAAGTGAGAGGTGTCGGAATGAGTATCGGGGCTCTCTCAAACTGGGGATTCAATGCCATTGTGACCTTCACATTCCTCACACTGATTAACCTTTTATCTACTACTGGAGCATTCCTGCTTTATGCTGCTATCGGAGTAATTGGTCTTATCTGGGGATATTATTTTATCCCGGAAACCAAGGGTATTACACTTGAAGAGATCGAAGAACACTGGAGGAAAGGTACAAAGCCACTTGATATTCATAAGAAACGAAAAGTTGCTGATAACTGATTAAATTATTTTTTATCAATGAGCAATAATTCCATTACGTACATTTCCAGTGCTTCATAATCTCTCTCTTTAATAAATTCTGAAGCTTTTGCAGAATCATAATTTTTAACTTTTTGCTCGAGTATTTTTACAATTTTAATACTGTTCTCTAAATGTCGCCAGGAAGATTCTTCTTTTTGAGTGCGCATTGCTTTTACATCCAGCCCAATAAACTCACCATTTTTACCGAAATCATGTTCAATCAATAATTTAATCTGGTTGAATGACTGTCTAAGGTTCTCAACACCAAAAGTTTTATCCTGGTCAAATTTCATTCCGTTCTGGTCATTCAGGTGCACACCGAATAATTTTCCATAAGCTAATGCACATGCCATTTCATTTGCCGGGTCCAGACCTGCAAGAACTGCATGGGCAGATTCGACCAGACCTCCTATTCTCGGGGGATCAACCGTTTGCATAGATAATGCCATTGCATGCCCCATGGTCGGACAAAAACTCCTATCTACTGGTTCATTGGGCTTGGGTTCGACAAATATCCGTATATTTCTGTTGTGCTCCAGTACCTTATTTAGCCCTTCAACGAGTCTTTTCCAGCCCTCAACCGGATTTTTGCTTTCCTGACAAATAGTACCTTCCCGGGCAAACCAAAAGCCAATAAGATTGCAATCAATCTCATTAGCTATATCAACGGCTGTAAGAGCCCTGTTATAACAATATTCACGATCGGCCAGAGAATTTGAAGTTAGTGCTCCATCAATAGTATGAGGATCTTCCCAAAATCTTGGAGCAACAAATTCTGCAACCAGCCCGTGGTCATTTAAAATATTCTTAACTTCTCTTGCAGCCTGTAATTTTTGCCTGTTCGTTTTATTGTTGATGTCAGGAACCACATCATCATCGTGAAATTGCACAGCTTGAATTCCAAGCTTTTTGAACATTTTCACCTTTTCGATAAATTCAAAGGTCCTTCTTACCTGAGGACCAAAACTATCGGCGCCTTCACTGATATTCCAGGGACCGGCAGAAAATTTAAATTGTGTCATAATGGTTTGTTTTATAATTTTTTATATCGATTAGTTGTTAATTGAAAATCTTTAAGAATTTAGGTTTGATGAATCCTTTTTACCTGTCCACAACATTTCCTTGGATGAGTAACTCCAATAGTGTCCATTGAACTGGAATTTATGAACCGGCCAGCCATTCAATATTTTTTCCGTGGTTGCTTCAATCGGTTTAACTCCACTTATATTATCACTCACAGAAGTAGCCTCAGCTCCACAGGCACATGCAATACGGAGCGCATTCTCCAGAAATTCTCCCCTAAGTAAAGAAGCCAGGAATCCGGCAATGAAGCTGTCTCCGCAACCGGTTGTTGAAATGATTTTTTCCGGCTGATAAGCATTTTGAAACAGCTCCCTGGAACTCCAGTTTATTATCTTTGCAGGAGCAGCCAACCCGGTTTTTTCCATACTATTTTGGTCTGAGGTTAGGACATAAGCGCCTTTATTGCCACATTTTAATACAACTGTTTTTGTCCCTAATCCTGCCAGTTCTTCACCAAGTTCCTGTAAAATATTGAGGTCTACTACTTCAAGCAAGTCCTGGCCTGGATAACGGTATGATAATTCATTATAAAGTTCATTTCGCAGCATAAATATTGTTTCTTCAAGACTTGGTAAATAAAAATCAACAAAGGGCAGAATTTTTTTCAGGATTCTTTTCCAATCGGCTTTTCCTGCATCAGATGCCGTGTCCACCGGGGCCATATCAAGCGAAGTCGTTACATGTTGATTTTTAACGTTCTGTAAAATTTTAAGCATCTCTTCTCCATCATTCTCAAAAAGATTTTTCATCAAAACAGGATATCCGAAATGAAAAAGACTGACATTTGATAGTTCACCATAATCAATATCCTCTGCGGAAAAGAAATCATTGGCCCCCGGGCTATGAAGAGCTATCTTGTCCACACCGGGAATAGCCAGCATAATAGAGTAGG
>CAZGOR010000173.1:0-8006 GCA_964527875.1 uncultured Bacteroides sp.
TTTAATCTCTGTTTCCTCTGTGGTTAAATGTTTTAATAGACTTTTTAGACAGCCCCTGAGTATTAACGATGACTTCAAGTCATCCCATGAGTTAGGCTATTCTTAATAAGGTACCATAGTAAATTTCAGGCCGGTAAGTGCTTCATAGGTTTCTCCGGCTTCAAGCATTTCATCATCATCATCCTCGTAGTGCCAGTTAATAATGATTTGTTTGTTTTCCCTCTGAACAGGCTCGAGTAATTTAAAGAAACCGAGGAGGCATTTGGAAGAGCTGGAATTGAAATGTTCCATATTAATATCGATCGTGGTTTTTTCTTGCGGATTTTTGATATACTCTTCGGCCCAGTCCATCAGCGGTCTGAAAAATTCAATGGAGTTTTCGGGATTGGATCTCCCTTTTATCTCAACAAGACCCTGTTCTGAATCGGTATTTATTGTTGGAGTGGTTTGTGTTCCCGGGATTGATAATATTCCCATAATTTAAATAGTTTAAGCCAGAAATAGTTTAGTTAATTTCGATCATTCTAAATGGTATCTTTGTCATAGTCTGAAAAGTAATACCTGCTTCAAGTATATCTTCGTCGTCATAATACCAGTTAACCTGGACTTTATTATTTGTGAGGAGTAGCAATTCAAGTTTTTTTAACAGATCAAGCAGGCGCTTGGATGAACCGGTATTAAAATGCTCCAGCTGTATCGTTAGTTCAGTCTTCTCACAAGGTTTCTTGGTATATTCTGTGGTCCAATCCAACAGAGGTCTGTAAAAATCAATCGGATTTTCAGGATTGGATCTGCCCTTTATTTCAATCAGACCCTGACTTGAATCTGATTTTATTGCAGGCGTTTTGTGCGTTTCCTCTATGATTAATGATTCCAATTTTCCTGATTTTATTAAACCTATATATAAAAATAATATTTATTAAAATTAAATACAAATTTCCTTATAGAAAAATAAGTGATTTAATATTTGTAGAATTTTTTATAACCAGCATTGTTTGATTATTAAAATACTCATATTTGACCATTAACTTTCGATAAAAAGTCATTTAATCTTACCATAAATTGTTATAATCTTTCTTATGTCTGGGTATTACATTATTTAAAAAAGAATAAATTTTCTACCTTTATTACTTCTGATATTTTGCTAATGATCCGGGGGCGTTATAAAAAATTAATTATGGATCGGGACAAAAAACGTAAGTCCGTATTCAAAATTCTGCTAACCAGAATATTCGCAATAGTTATATTGTTCAATATTATACAGGCAGGATTGAATATCCATGAAACAGTTTCAATGCAAAGGGAAAATGAGGAAAGAAAAAAACAGCAAGTCGAAAATGAAATTATCAACATCATAGATGCATGGAATTCTGTTCTAAGTTCCGTTGAATCGATTTTTTATGATGTGCAATCCAAAGCAATCCAGAAATTAATTGATATCCAGCCCGTTCATGATCTGAAATCAGTTGATTTATTAGAACAGATGGAACTGCTTGAACTGGACACTTTAAACAACGATTTGTATATCATTGAGGATGGTATCATCGTTAATACCACATATCCTCCTGACCTGGGATTAAATTTTTATGAGTTTAGTGAGGGCCACAAAAAATTTCTCCTGGATGTTCTTGAAACCGGAAAATTCACTCCTGAAAAGTTTGCATTGGAATCTTCAACCAGGCGGCTGAAATGTTTTTCCTATCAGGCTACAAAGGACAAAAAATATGTTGTTGAAATCGGCAGTTATTCGGAAACAGCAGATCTGATCATGCAGATGTTCAGGGACCGTTTGTCCAATATCATGAAAGAATATGAAGATATTGTTTCTGTCAATTTCTGGATTGTCAGTGAAAATTTACAGATAGGATTCCTTGATGATTCTGGCATATTTGAAGATCAGGATAGCCTGGTTCTGGAAGCCGAAAAAAAGAAAACTGATATCAAAACAAGGTTTAGGAAGGATCAGCGGCTTTATTCCGCTGAATATACTTACCTGGAGCTTGACAATACATCACAATATTTCAAGGATGTTGTTGTTTCACTCATAACCGATATAACCGACCACAATGTTCCGGTATATAAAATCATCACGAAACAGGTTTTGATCACGCTGATCATACTGGTTCTCCTGTTATTCATACTTACTCTTGCCACCCGGAGTCTCAAATACATTCTCAGGGATATGTTGCGGAAAACGACTTCCATCGCAAGCGGGAAATTACATCAAAGGGTAAGGGTTATGGGTGAAAATGAATTTACTACCCTGGCAGAGCATTTTAATTATATGGTTGAAAACCTGGAGATATCATATAAGGACCTTAATCAGAAAAATAAACTGATTGAGGATAAGAACAAAACATTACAGGAACAGAACGAAGAGATTGCATCACAGCGGGATGAGATTGAAGCACAACGAAATTTTGTAATTACGCAAAATGAATTGCTTGAAAAACAAAAAAAGGCTATTGTGGATAGTATTAATTATGCGCAAAAGATCCAGCAGGCTATTTTGCCAGATGGATCAATGATTAATGAATTAATTCCGGAAAACTTTATACTTTACCGGCCAAGGAATATTGTGAGCGGAGATTTTTATTGGATCACCAGTGTGGAAGAACGAACCATCATTGCTGCCGCGGATTGTACAGGGCACGGCGTCCCCGGAGCATTTATGAGTATGCTTGGTGCCGCGTTCCTGAATGAGATTGTAAATAAGGAATATATTACACACCCCGGCGTCATTTTGCGTAAGCTCAGAAAAGAAGTAATTGAAGCCTTACAGCAGAAGGGTGAGTATGGCGAACAAAAGGATGGAATGGATATTGCCTTGTGTTCTATCGATTTTGCAAATGTGCAGCTGCAGTACGCGGGTGCAAATAATCCGTTATGCCTGGTCAGAAAAAATGATATGGAAACTGTCAGCGGTGCGAGGAGTATGATCTTCAATGATTATGTGTTATATGAATTAAAAGGCGACAGGATGCCCATTGGTATACATTTTAGAATGGATAACTTCACGATTCATGAAGTAAGATTACATCCGGGAGACACACTCTATATTTTTTCCGACGGATTTCCGGATCAGTTCGGTGGCCCTAAAGGTGAAAAGTTCAAATCCAAAGCATTTAAAGAATTGCTGCTCCGGAATAGTCAGAAATCAATGGAAGAACAAAAAAAAATTCTGGAAAAAAAACTTGAAGAATGGATGACAGACTATGAACAGATAGATGATATTTTGGTAATCGGATTTAGAATAAAATAATTTGTTAGCGGGAAGGGGTATTAAAAATAAGAGTTCTCGCAGATGAGAGAGTCAGGTTTTTAAGAATCGTGATAAACCTCAATACTGGATAAAAATCCGCGAAAATCAGCGAAGAGATCTGCGGGAATCTGTGAGAAATATGAATTATTGAATTATAGTATTTCTCATATGATAAAATCATGTAAGCTGGCTCTGGCATTTGAAAAGTTAATGGATGAGGAAGAAGCAACTGTGATCACAGCTGATTGCTATGGCAGTATGCATGATCCTCTTTGCCAGGCTTATGCTTATCCTTGCATTGGTTTTACCAGGCTGAATGATATGGGCTTAGGCGGTATATGTGAATCTGATCTTCGCAGTGCCATGACACATATTATATACCAGGGCCTGTCGGGCAAACCCGGTTTTATCAGCGATCCGACTGTTGATGAATCCAATAACACAATTATTCTGGCACACTGCCTCGGATCGACAAAAATGGACGGACCGGATAAACCTGCGGCTCCCTATAAACTGCGAACCATCATGGAACGCCGGGAAGGAGTTGTCACAAAGGTTAAAATGCGGGTTGGTCAGAAGGTAATCCAGGCGATACTTGCTGAAACAGACCTGATTCCCTGGTTTACAGGTGAAATTATCGATACACCTGTTGGACTTGAACATGACCGGGGTTGCAGGACTAAGATCACGGTGAAAGTCGATGGCGATGTGACAAAACTATGGAAGAACTGGTCGCACGGATTACACCGCGTAACATGCTATGGTGACATCACACGTGAGCTACAGCAATTCTGCAGGTTTAAAGAAATAAAGATGGTGGATGAAACCGCGTAGCCGGGGAATTATTTATTGCCTTATCTGCAGCTTTTTCTCTGGCTATGTGTCCGGATAAATTCATAAACCGCCTGGCTGTCATTGGATGCATCAACATTATTGTTTTTATAGATAAGTTTTCGGTTAATATCGATTACATATGTCCAGCGTGATGTTGTTACACCCCGTGATAGTTGAAGGGTATTACCATTGATTTCACGTTCAATAGTACCACCTTCTCTCACAGGCACTCCAAATAAATTTGCGATTTTGCCATCCTTATCTGAAAGAAGTGTAAAATTCAGATTGTGCTCTTTTTTAAACATTCCAAGATTTTGTGGTTCATCACCACTGATGCCAACAACAGATACATTAAGCAGGGCCAGTTCCGGCATATGATCGCGGTAACTGCAGGCCTGGGCAGTACAACCACCGGTAAAAGCGGCAGGATAAAAGTAAATGACCAGGTAATCACTCTTCAAATGATCATATAGACTCCAGGAATTTCCCTGGTCATTAATTGCTTTAAAATCAGGTACGTTATCCCCAATTGCTAATGGAGAATCAAATGACAAACCGATCATTGCACCAATAAAGGCAATAAAAAATAATTTGTTCATATTCAGCATGTTAAAACTCATTCTTATATCAAATCAGCGTTATTTTATAACTTACGAATTATGCTCTTCCATTATATTGAAATTGACCGAAAGTTAAATCATACCAATGAACATTCTTCAATATGTATAAAGTTTTAACAAATATTTATATTTTTCTTTCGTGCGATTATTTACAGCCGGGACATCAGTTACCATTGGTAGAGTACTCCCTTTGTGTGGGGCTGTTGAAATAAATCCTGAGGTTATATAGTTCAATAGTAATCCGGTAATCAGGGAAATTTAAGCCGGGAAATTCAATTCTGTTCTATGGCATAAGTCTGAGAAAGAAGAATCCAGTTAGTTATTTTTTAATAATACTGCCAGCGCTCGAAGTATTTTTATGAATAGTTTGTGGATTTCCCTTATAATAAATATCACCTGCACTACTGGCTGTTAGATGCACTTCTTCAGTTGCATGAATCCTTGCATTTCCGGCACTGGATGCGTGAACCTTGGCTTTCTTTACGACAAGGTCATAAGCATAAAGATCGCCGGCACTGCTTAAATCGGCATCCAGTACATCGGCAGTTCCGGAAATATGTGCATCTCCTGAACTGCTTATGTTACAATTGATGTTTTCAGCATCAACATCCATTTTCAGGTCACCGGCACTGCTCAGCTTAATATTAAGATCTTCTGCTTTCATCCTGTTGGTAGTGGTCACATCGCCGGCACTGGAGATGTTGATTGATCTGAGCTGCTTGTATACAAGGTTAACTTCCTTGGATCTGGCCTGCCGGATGTTTACATCAGTATATATCTTCAGGCTCCTTCCTGAAACCTCTGTATGAATATATTCAAGCAGATTATCGTCAGCAATGACTTTAAGAGATTCTTCTTCGCCCTGGGTAATGAATACATCTATTCCGCTGCTGACCCTGATCTCATCAAAGGAACTGACAGATCTTTCTTCGGTAACAACGTTACCATTGCCATAAATGGTTTCCCGCAGATCAATGTAACAGCCCTGAAGGAATACCAGAAAAACCAGAAGGATGAATGATGTACGGATGAATGATACACTGTTGTGTTTTAGCATTTTTATATTTTATTTTATTATGGTTAGATTCAACTTACTTCGGGTATGTTCCAAACAATTTATTCATAAACCTGTGAAATTTATGGACGCCGGTGACAGGTTCGGCGAATTTGAAAATACATTGTTTATAGATCAGGTTGATGTTGTTTGTTTCAGCCAGTTCAATGGCATCAGGTGTTTCTGACATCTGCTGGATCCAGATGTTTTTTATTCCTTTCCCGATTGCTTTTTCAATTACTTCTTTTGTTTGACTTTTGGGTGTAACTATATAAAGATATTGAACATGAACCGGTAATTCGGAAACGTCCCTGAAACAGGAATCGCTATCTATTTTTGTTGTATTTGGGTTGACCGGGTATAATTTATATCCTTTTTCTTTTAATGAATCGTACACAACTCTTCCGAATTTCCTGGTGTTCCTGGAAACACCACATATTGCCATTTCTTTCGGTTCAAGAAAGCTCTGAACAGTACTCAGTTTATTCATTATACAGCAGGTTTGAGAATTTTGCCGAAGATACAAATAATACATAAAAAAAGCACCCTCAGGTGCTTTTTCAGACAATTTAAATCCACTAAACCAAATATATTTATCTATCTACGAAAAGTAAAACATCCAGTTTTCAAGTTCCGGTTTTTGTTCCCCTGCCTCTTTTTTTAACGGGAATTCAAACATCCAATCTTCAAGTTCCAGTTGTTCTTCATTGGACTGAACAGGATTGTAAAACTCATCCATGTTAATCATCCACTCTTCCAGCTCGAGTTCCTGTTCTGTTGTTGGATAAATCATAAGAAGCTCAAGCATCCAGTCTTCGAGCTCCAGTTCCGGTTCCATAATGGTATTTTCAATTGAAACATGATTCGCATCAGGAACATTATTATAAATGGGAGCGTAATTATTTCCGTAGGTAAAGGAGAATGTCAGACCAATCAAAAACGCAATCATGAATATTATCTTTTTCATTTATTCAAGGTTTATAGATTCATACTGAAAAACTGTAAACAGTAATTATTTTTCATAAAACATGCCATAGTTTGTAAAAAATTGAAATACAGATAAATAGTGTCTATATTAAATTGTTACAACGACATGAATAGTGAACGGTATTATTACACCATTGTTCGATATCGTACACTTGAAGGCAGGGAAGGGAGGTATGAATAAATCCTTGGTAGGTATTATGATGTAAGTTTGATATAAACTGAATATTATACTTTTTTTGAATGATGGGATAATGGAATAGTGGTAAATTGGTGAACTGGTAAACTGGTAAATTAGAGTGAGTGAGTATTGAGTATAAGAGTGTGGAAGTGAATCTGAAATTAGAAGTTGTAAGTGATTACCGGTTTTTGGAAAATAGGCTGTCTCAAAAGTAATATAAACCACAGGGTCCATAGAGTTTTCACAGGATCCGTTGAGAAGTAACTTTCTTAATATCATACCTCTGCGAACTCTGTTTAATCTCTGTTTTCTCTGCCCGCCCATACTGAACGGGTCATCCGGGCGGGCGGTTAAATGTTTTAATAGACTTTTTAGACAGCCTCTTTTTGTTGAGATACACCTTCTTGTTTTTCGGCTTGTGGACTGGTTTATTCCCGTTTACTGGATTCTTTTACCCATTGTGACCTTCTTCCAATAAATTTCATTCCAAGGAGATAACCTTTAAGGTAAAGAATGTTTGGATCATCTTCAAACCATATGAAACAATCGTAAGTATTTCCGCTATCTGGATCATAAATTGTTCCATCTTCCCATTCCTCATCTTTACGGTCATAAGTAAAATCTTTCAGAAGCTGTAGACCTAATATGGGTCTGTTCTGTAGTTTTGGATCCGGATTTTCATCATCAACTTTGGGTGTTCCATTGTCCTCAAATGGTTCATCA
This sequence comes from uncultured Bacteroides sp., assembly GCA_964527875.1. GTDB lineage: Bacteria > Bacteroidota > Bacteroidia > Bacteroidales > SM23-62 > LJUQ01. The sequence goes on from CAZGOR010000173.1 coordinate 7,659, forward strand.
AGCCAGACGATTGACCCGTAATATTTACCGTTGGATTTCTTAATAATTTCGATCTGGGCATCTTTTTCTTCAGTCAGCCAGAAGCCTAAGATGCGATTAGCTTGGGCAACAACCTGGAAGGTTAAAAAGAGAACAGCTGCAAGGAATAAAAATATTTTTTTCATAGGAAAAAGATTATGTTATTTTATTCACTCTGAAAATAAATCTTTTTTTTGATTTAACCTAAATATATTTTCTGCGGTAAATGATAAATGCATATTCAAAATCATTCTCACCATCCGGACCGTGTATTTCTCTTTCAATCTCTTCCCACTCATCATAATTGATTTCCGGGAAAAAAGTATCTGC
>CAZGOR010000174.1:0-8000 GCA_964527875.1 uncultured Bacteroides sp.
TGGCGACAAAGAAAGATGTAAGAATGCTAACTTTTTTCATAATTACTTGGTTATTAATTAAGTTCTGTTGATAAATTTAATGCAATATACAAACTTAATAATGTTTTTTCAATTTTTAAAGACTTTAATTCAAATTTGCTAAAGTAAATCAGGATATTATAAGCTTCATTATCTCCCAAGCCACTTCAGTTTGATAAATAATTTCATTAATTTAATTAAAATCTTCCTGATTATCAACTATTTTTATGATAATCACGGTAATGACGTTGCCGGCCTTGATCGTGTGGTGATTTTTCCGGTTTTGGAAGCAGGGCTTTGCGTGACAGTTTCAGTTTGCCATTATTGTCTATATCAATCAATTTAACCTCAATCTCCTGTCCTTCCTTAAGTACTTGATCTGTTGAAGCAATTCGTTTCCAATCGATTTCGGAAATATGTAACAAACCTTCCTTGCCGGGCATGATCTCGACAAATGCGCCAAAAGAAACAACAGACTTGACTTTTCCTTTATAAACCTGTCCGATTTCAGGCACAGCCACGATAGCCTTAATCTTCTCAAGTGCAGCATTAATTGATGCCTGGTCGGCGGCAAATACATCCACGATCCCCTTCTGATCAACCTCTTCAATTACAATGGTTGCACCGGTTTCATTCTGAATATTCTGTACTATCTTGCCGGCCGGTCCGATCAGTGCCCCGATCATATCTTTATCAATTGTAATCTGTACAATTCTTGGCACATGCGGTTTAAAATCAGGTCTTGGTTTGCTGATCACTTCGGTCATTTTTTCAAGGATAAACAGGCGCCCTTTTCTGGCTTGCTCGAGTGCCTCCGCAAGGATATCATAACTCAAACCTTTTACCTTGATATCCATCTGTGTAGCAGTGATACCATCACTTGTTCCGGCAACTTTAAAATCCATATCTCCCAAATGGTCTTCATCTCCAAGAATATCTGAAAGTATAGCATATTTCCCTGTATCTTCATCACTAATAAGTCCCATTGCAATTCCGGAAACAGGCTTTTTGATTTTAATACCGCAATCCATCAGGGCTAGTGTTCCTGCACATACGGTTGCCATCGAAGAGGAGCCATTTGATTCTAAAATATCTGAAACGATCCGTACTGCATAAGGATTGTCACTATCGGGTGGCATCATCCTTTTCAGTGCTCTGTGGGCAAGATTACCATGCCCTATTTCACGACGACTGAGACCCCTGATAGGCCGGGCATCTCCGGTAGAAAAAGGGGGGAAATTGTAATGTAGCACAAACTTATCAGTACCCTGAATAAGTACTTCATCAATAACTTTTTCATCCAGTCTTGTCCCTAAGGTTACGGTTGTCAATGATTGTGTTTCACCTCTTGTAAAAAGTGATGATCCATGAGCTGCAGGAAGGAAATCAATCTCGCAGGAGACAGGCCTGATTTCGTCTAATTTTCTTCCATCAACACGTAAACCTTTCTCAAGAATAAGGTTACGAAGTGCCTTTTTTTCTACATCATGAAAATATCTGTCAAATATGATCTTTTTTATCTCAACTTCTTCATCATCTTCAGGAACAAGCTCTGCCAGTAATTCTTCCTTTAATATATCTAACTTATTTTTCCGTTCCTGTTTTGAGAGGCCTGTACTTGCTATTTTGATGATACGATCATAAGCTTTTTGATGTACCATCATACCCAATTTTTCATCATCCTTCTCAGGGCTATAGTCCCTTTTCTTTTCAGTGCCTGCCTCATTCATCAGCTCAACCTGAACCTGGCATTGCTTTTTAATTTCTTCATGTGCAAACTTAATAGCTTCCAGCATATCAGCTTCGGATACTTCATCCATTTCACCCTCAACCATCAGAATATTATCTGCTGTTGCCCCAACCGTAATATCCATATCTGCTTCGCACAATTGGTCAAAACCGGGATTAATCATCAAATGACCATTGATTCTGGCAACGCGGACTTCGGATATTGGTCCGTTAAAGGGGATATCCGAAACGGCCAGTGCAGATGAGGCTGCCAGACCAGCAAGAGCATCAGGCATAATATCATCTTCAGCCGATTCAAGGAATATAGTAACAAACGTTTCATAATGGAAATCATCCGGAAACAAAGGCCTGAGTGCCCTGTCGACAAGTCTCGAGATAAGTATCTCATAATCTCCCGGACGTGATTCTCTTTTCAGAAAACCTCCCGGAAACCGGCCTGCTGATGCAAATTTTTCCCTGTATTCAACAGTTAATGGCATAAAGTCAACACCCTCCGTGGGTTCTTTCGCGGTTACAACAGTTGCAAGTAACATGGTTTTTTCCATCCTGACAACAACGGCGCCGTCAGCCTGCCTGGCTAATTTTCCTGTTTCGATTGTAATTGACCGTCCATCTCCCAGATCAATCACTTTCTCAATAATCTTATGCATTGTAATGATGTATATTTATTGTAATTGTAATATAAGTTTTAAACAAAATAGTGATAATGACAATAGTATTGTTTTGTCATGCAATCTTCAATACTTAAATTAAAATATAAAACTTGATTAATCAAACCATCAACGGCTTATTCTTTGGTCTTCTAAACAGAAAAAAGGCAACTCTTTGAATTGCCTTATCCTGATTCATTTACGGAGTTTTAGTGATTTGATAATCACTCTGTACCTATTGATATCCCTGTCTTTCAAATAATTCAACAAACGCCGTCGCTTACCTACAAGCATAACCAGTGCCCGCTGAGTACCGAAATCTTTTGGATTTTTTTTCAGATGTTCTGTCAGATGTGCTATCCTGTAAGAAAATTGCGCTATCTGCCCTTCCGTTGAACCGGTGTCCTCAGCTGACTTACCATACTTTTTAAAGAATTCCTTCTTTTTCTCTGCATTTAAATACATCAGAATATTAATTTTATATCTGTCAGGTGGTTTGTGCTTCTAAAAAAATTAAAAAATCAGTGTTTTATTCTCTACAATTCGCTCCTGATAAGTAAATGCCCCATTTTTAATAGCAATCACCAAACCACACTCCTAATTTATTATTATTTCATTTAGAAAACGAAAAGTGCAAAAGTATTTAATTTTTTGAATATATCAAAAACGAGTCACCCCGATGAAAGAAGTTTTTTCAGGCTGTCTATCTGAGATGAGGTACCAAGGACAAAGATTTTATCGGATCTGGAGAGGAGTTCATCAGGTGAAGGATTGATGATATAGGAACCATCTTCTTGTTTCAAACCAATAATATTAGCACCGGATCGGTTCCTGATATCCAGTTCCCTGATTTTCTTACCATCAAAACAAGAAGCTATCGACTCACAGTTTAATTCTTCTAAAAATACATTATCTGGTTCCTGAAGCATGATATAGTCAATAAATTCAACGACATCTGGTTGAATAACAAGCTTGGCCATTCTCTGACCCCCCACACGGTCGGGCATGATTACGTTTGATGCTCCGGCACGTTTGAGTTTAATATCAGAACTTTCATTGGAAGCTCTTGAAATAATCATCAGCTCCGGATTGATCTCCTTTGCAGTAAGTACTACATAGAGATTATCTGCATCAACCGGCAGGGTAGTAATCAAAGCCCAGGCCCTGCTAATCCCGGCTTCCTGTAAGACTTCATCTTTTGTTGCATCTCCCTCAATATAAAGAATATCATCAGAAGAGCTTAATTTTTCAATCAGTTCCGGATTATTCTCGATAACAATAAAAGGCACATCCCGAAATGCCAGGTCAACAGCAGCCTGGCTGCCATTACGGCCATAACCGCATATTATGGTGTGTCCTGATAATTTTTCGATCCTTTTTTTCACTTTTCTGTCCCTGTAATAGTTCCTTATTACACCATCAATAACATAACGGGTGAATGATGTTACAGCATAGACAAATATACCAAAACTAATAATGATTAAAAAGTTGGTAAACCACATACCGGCAGATGATAAGGTAACGACCTCTTTAAAGCCCACCGTGGCAATTGTAATCACTGTCATATATACTGCCTTGGTAAAATCCAAATCTTCAATGATCATATACCCGAGGATACCTATCCAACCAATTATGAATAGTAATCCGGCAGCAATCAAAGCTGATCTGTCTCTTTCTGACCTCATCTTGGAATTAAATTGTTACTAACGTAGTATCTGGTTCCCAACCTGGCAAAATAAGCATTTTTTAAAATTACAGTAATTATTCTTAAGTTGGATCAGAGCCTGAGAATAAAATGCATTCGGTATGTTCACCCCATTATTTATCCACCCTTTAATAATATTGTTTGATTCCGGCGGAAGTTTTTCGAGGAATTCAACAGCCTTTTGTCTGTATTGATCTTTACCGGTCTGCCTGCCATATTCAAAATATACTGGTATAAGTGTATTGATGATAATATTATAAACAGCCTCATTACCCAATGTCTTTTTTTTAAGGGTTGAAGGTTTATTGAAAAGATAATGATTATCCCAATATCCCGATGGTCTCAACGATCTCAATCCCTGATGAATGATCTCAGGATCATGTTCAAGAAAATTTGCCAGGAATCCTGGATTATTGCTTAACAGAACAGCAAACTGGGCAATACGGACAGTTGGGAAATTTACAGGCCTCATTCTCAAGAATTTCCACAGGTCATGATTCATTGGATTGAGATTATATTTTTTTCTAAGAAAACCATATTCATTTTTTAATCTCATAAAGTAATCATCTCCATCAGGGGTCTCCAGGAAGCCTGCCTGGCCAAACAACAAGGCCTCGGTTTGTGTCAGGTTCTGATAATGTCTTTCAAGGAATTTAAGTGGTAAATATTTTGAAAGTAATTCAAATGCCATTCCATTAATTTTGAAACCAAAATTCCGGGCCAGCTGCCGGTAAATGGTTTCTTTCCAGTCACCCCTGGTTTCCCTGTGATTTCTGATGATATCAGATGCTTTTTGCTCCATCCTTTCGACCATAAGCCTGTCGAGCCAAAGGTTAAGTATAAGCGGATCAACATTACGGATGGATGTACCACACGGAACCCAATCGGTATTGCGAAGGAGAGAAGAAAAACTATCAAGGATATGGGGTGGGAATCTTATTTCAGTTGTCGGTATCAAATGGTTATCCTTACATGAAATCTCCGCATCATTCTGATAAACAACATGAAGAATAATATTCTGGTAATTCCCGTCATCCTGGTGTCCATGCTTAAACCAATCGGATGTCCGGATATGAATTTCGACATTGCCAGCCCAGACTGTTTTTTCGATTCTGATTTTTGCATTAAAAAAATCCGGGCCTGAATCCTGATTATGTTGACCCACATCCAATACCTCCACCTCCTCCCCCGTGGTAAGGTAAAGAGGAACCATGAACAGGCGGTTTTTCCAGATGTAATGTAAAAAATCTTCCGAAATATTCATAATACTCTGATTTAAAAGTTTTTAATGATTTTAGATCAATAGTTTGTCATTCAATTCTTAAACCTTTTGAATACAAAAAAGTACTGTTCATTTAATAATAGTTTCACGCAAAGAGCGCAAAGATTGAATGAAGAACGCAAAGAAAATTACAAACCATTGACTAATCGATGAATTCCCTCATTTAAATATTTACAATTGAAATTGATCAGTAATCCTAATTTTAGATCCGACAGCTTCAAATAGGTCAAAACCTGAGAAAAATGTACTGGAGCAAGGCTTTCAATTGATTTAATCTCAATCAATACTTTTTTATTAACTAACAAATCTATCCGGAAACCCACTTGCTGTTTAAATTCCTTATAATAAAACGGAACCGGGACTTGTTGCTCAACTCTAAATCCTGATTCAATCAAATCAAAAGCTAAAGCATTTTCATAAACTGATTCCAATAATCCTGGGCCTAAAGATTTATGCAGGTTTATTGCAGTTCCAATAATTTTAAAAGAAATTTCATTTTCTGTCATTTTGTTAAAAAGCTTTAATAATCATTAAATGAAATTTTCTTTGCGTGCTTTATGCAATTTTTTTTTGCGCTCTTTGCGTGAAATTTAACCAAGTTAAATCCGGGGTATTTAAAAATCATAAAAAAATAATTCCCTACTCCTTTATGACAAAAAATGCAAAATATCGGTAGTCTCAGATGCACTTTTTTGCATCTGCAGATGAAAAAGGAACAGAATTTTGAAGATGAAATTTGATATTCAGATAAGCTTGTAGTTCTTCAGGATGGATTCCATTTGTTGTTGCAGTTCAACTGCTTTCATATGGGCAGTGCGGGCAAAATTCCGGGAAGGATCGGCAAAAATTACCGCCCGGCTTGTATTGACGATCAGGCCACATCTTGAATTTATGCCGTGTTTTGCAACATCTTCAAGAGAGCCTCCCTGTGCACCAATACCAGGGACAAGAAGAAAATGATCGGGAATATGACGCCGGATCTGAAGGATCTGTTCAGGTCGTGTAGCTCCTGCAACATAGATAATATTGTCAACCGTTCCCCATTGTTGGCTTGTCAGCAGGACTTTTTCATAAAGGGTTACTTCACTGTCATTCACCTTCAGGAACTGAAAGTCTTCAGCACTCTTATTAGATGTGACTGCAAGAATGATCACCCATTTATCATTTCTCTTCAGGAAAGCATTTACTGTATCATAGCCCATATATGGTGAAACGGTAACAGCATCAACACCCATTCTGTCAAGGAATGCCTTCGCATACATTTCAGACGTGTTTCCTATATCTCCACGTTTCGCATCAGCAATAATCATAATCTCCGGATCAACTGAACGGATCAGTGCCACTGTCTGTTCCATCTCTTTCCAGCCCTCTGCTCCGCGGGCTTCGTAGAACGCAGTATTGATTTTATAGGCAATAACCTGACTGTAAGTGGCCTGGATAATTTCCCGGTTAAATTCTAATTGGGGTTGTTCTGCAGAACGAACACCCTCAGGTATTTTTTCAAATTCGGTATCCAGACCTACACACAAAAAGGATTTTTTTGTTTTTATCTGGTTAAAGAGACGGATTGAATTCATATTGTAAATGAACCTTTTGTAAGATATACAATAGTGTAAAGTTAAAAGTTAAAAGTTCACCCTGTGAAATGCAAAGCAATTTTGCAAGCCCAGTGAAATTCGCAAGCGAAATGACGAAGTCATTATTTCACAGGGCAAGCAAAATTATTTCACAGGGTACAAAGTAAAAAGTATTAATTCTTTGATATTCAATAGAAATTCTTTATTAGCTCAGGTAATTTCATAGTTGGCATGACACCAATCTGAATAATGAGACCACTGTTTTATCATAATCATGATCAAGCCAGTTCATTTGCTTTCAGTCGTTCTGCATTTTCAGCCATCTGAAGCTTGTTAATGATCTCCTGCAAATTTCCATTCATTACTGAAGACAGGTTATACATGGTAAGGTTTATTCTATGGTCAGTAACTCTTCCCTGAGGAAAATTATAGGTTCTGATCTTCGCCGACCTGTCGCCCGTTGATACCATGGTTTTGCGTTTGGAGGCAATCTTATCCAGGTATTTCTGATATTCCAGGTTATAGATCCTGGTGCGCAATTCGGATAAAGCTTTTTCATGGTTTTTAATCTGGGATTTTTCATCCTGGCATGTAACCACAATCCCACTGGGAATATGTGTAAGCCTTACTGCCGAATAGGTAGTATTAACCGATTGACCTCCGGGTCCGGAAGAACAGTATGTATCCTTCCTGATGTCATCTGCCTTAATCTCTACATCAAACTCATCTGCTTCTGGCAGGACCGCCACGGTAGCTGCGGAAGTATGAACCCTGCCCTGGGTTTCTGTGACAGGCACTCTCTGAACCCTATGAACACCAGATTCATATTTCAGTATTCCATAGACTCCTTCTCCCTTGACATGTATGATGATTTCCTTATATCCTCCCACTGTTCCTTCAGTAAAACTTGTTACTTCGCTCTTCCATCCCATTGATTCACAATACTTCGTATACATCCTGTAAAGATCACCGGCAAAAATACTTGCTTCATCGCCACCTGTGCCTGCTCTTATTTCCAT
>CAZGOR010000175.1:0-7971 GCA_964527875.1 uncultured Bacteroides sp.
TCGCATTAATTCTTGAATATGGGTCTGTCAAAAATTTATTATCGGCGAATATCCGGGAACTGTTTAAAAATCCGGATGATATGGATGTTTTAATCGACCGGTCAGGCGAATCCGGAAAAGTGAATGAATTTGAAGCAGAATTTTTACTTGAAACCGGTAAAATAAAGTATGTGATCATCAGTGTTAACCGTGAATTCGATAAGCTGTCGGGAATGATTCTTGACATTACAGACAGGAAATTAGCAATGGAAAGGTTGATGAATTACAAAAAAGAATTGATTCGTGCCAGGCAAAAAGCAGAGCAATCAGAAAAACTTAAGACAGCTTTTCTGGCCAACATGTCCAATGATATTCTCACACCGATTAATACTCTTATCGGATTCTCGGAACTGCTTTCCAATCCTGATCTGAACGAACAAAAACTGACAGAGTATGTACATCAGATAAACGAGAGCGGTAACTACCTGCTTAACCTGATAGATAATATTATTGATATTGCAAAAATTAAATCCGGTGAAGTTAAAATTATCCTTACTGAATGTAAAATCAATCAAATGCTTCTTGATCTGTATGATACATATGACCGGGAAAGAAGAGAAAAAGGCAAAGAACAAATTCATTTAAACTTGAGAAGAGCAATTAAAGAAAAAGATTTCGCCATAATGACTGAACCATACAGATTAAAACGGATTCTTGCCAACCTTTTGAATAATGCGGTAAAATTTACCAAGTCAGGGTCGATTGAATTCGGCTATACCGTAGATGAATCGAACGCAAAAGACGGACAAACCGTTCAATTTTTTGTTACAGATACCGGAAAGGGTATTTCAAAAGAAAAGCTGAATCTTGTTTTTGACAGATTCCGGTACAATGACCATACTTATACAAAACCTTTTGAAGGGGCAGGATTGGGCTTACCGGTATCGAAAGCCTATGTGGAATTGCTTGGCGGTAAAATGTGGTATAAGTCTGAAATCAACAAAGGATCGGAGTTCTATTTTTCCTTGCCGTATAAGCCGGTTGAGTCCCCGGTGCCCATGGAAAATACCACCGGAGTACCAGGTGAATGTGAGGATTGGAGAAATCTGACTTTTTTGGTTGCTGAAGATGTTAAAAGCAATTACCAGTACATCGAACTGATACTGAAAAAAACAAAAGCCGGATTACTGTGGGCAAAAAACGGGAAAGAGGCGGTTGAAATATACAGGGATAACCATGAAAATATTGATGTGATACTGATGGACTTGAGAATGCCCGTAATGTCGGGATATGAAGCGATCGCGGAAATAAGAAAAATAAATAAAGATGTGCCTGTTATTGTCCAGACGGCTTATGCACAAATAGAAGATATACAAAAAATCCGGGAAACAGATTGTGATGATTATATAACGAAACCAATAAGTAAGGAGACATTGCTCAAAACAATTTTAAAATATGTGAGAAAATAGAAAGTGTTGTATTGTTAAATGGCTAAATGGCTAAATTGCTAAATGGTTAAATGGTTAATATTTAACAGTTTAACAGTTTAACAATTTAACAATTTAACAGTTTAACAATTTAACAGTTTAACAATATTATCTTTCAATCATGAAACTACAAAACAGAATAATCATTTATGCTATCATCCTGAGCGTGGTATATTGGGTGACCGATGCTGTCATCGATCATTTTGTATTCTTTAAAGATTTGTCATTTGTTCAGATATTGATTACCAGTCTTCCCGTTGAAACATTTGTAACAAGGCTGATCGGGATGGCAGCGATCATCTTACTGGGTCTTTTCATAAGTTCTATGCTCAGTGTTGATATAAGTTTTCCTGGAACAACTGAAAAACAGGGTGAAAATAAAAAAAAATTATCCCACGATCCCAATTTGTTTATCAATCTTTCCTATCAGATCAAGACACCTTTAAATGCCATTGTCGGGTTTTCAGATCTGCTGAAAGATCCCAAGCTGTCGAGGGAATCAAAAAAAATCTATTTGAATCATATATATAACAGCGGGAAATATATGCTTGAACTGGTAAATAATATTTCTGATATCACAAAGATTGAAACCGGACAGTTGTATGTAAGTAAGTCAGAATGCCAGGTTAATAAATTGCTTGATCAGATTCATTCACAGTTTTCAGGTATTCTAAAAGAAAAAGGCAAGAAAGAGATCGGATTGATTTTAAAAACAGGTATTAAGGACGAAAATTTCACGTTGCTGACTGATCAGGATAAACTGAAGCAAATACTGGTTAATCTTCTTGAGAATGCAATAAGCCTTACAGATGAAGGACATATCGAATTTGGTTATAATAAGAAAGACGGTCTGTTCCTTGAATTCTATGTAAAAGACACGGGCTCCGGATTGAGAATGGAAAGGCTGGAAATGATCATGGACCATTTTCAGAAGGTAATTGATAAAAACATGCGGCCTTTCGATACTGTTGCACTGAGGATCAATATATCAAAACAACTGGTCAGAATGTTGGGCGGCAAACTCACTGCCGAATCCGAACTATGGGAAGGTTCAACCTTCACATTTACCGTACCGCTGAATGAAGTAGAGGTTTATGCAAAAGAGGATGTTATGATGGGTGAGAAAATTGATACATATTTATGGAAAGAAAAGCAGATATTGATAGCCGAAGATGTTGAGTCAAATTTTATATACCTGAGGGAAATACTCCGTCCCACACGAGTTCAGATACACTGGGCCAGGAATGGAAAGGAAGCTGTTGAAATCTGCAAAGAAAATAATAAAATTGACCTGGTATTGATGGATATCCTGATGCCTGAAATGGACGGGTATGAAGCTGCCAGGCAGATAAAAAAAAGCCGGTCTGAATTGCCAATCATAGCACAAACCGCGTATTCTTTAGAAGAAGAAGATTATCAGGAATCATTCAAATTTTTTGAGCAATATATGACTAAACCTATATGGTCGCATAATCTATTAAACACACTGTCCAGATACCTGGCATAGCAACCTCCCACTCAAAGCCCAATTACACAGGTACCGGGTACCAGCAACCATTTTAGTCTCAACTTTTTCCTGAAACAGTAACTCTTAAACTTTTTAGAAAAATATCTGATGTTGAATATATGAAAAACTTAATCAAATTGTTTGATACCGGAAAAGACATGATTATTAATTATTTTCTTAAGCAATGCCTGAAAAAATCTCCATAAAGCCCAATGTCCTGTATATAGATGATCTTCAGCCAAATCGTTTACTTTTCCAGGCTACATTTGAGAAAGAATATCACATCATACTTGCTGAATCAGCAGAAAAAGCCCTGGAGATTCTTAAGCAGGATGATATTCAGGTGCTGGTAACCGATCAGCGTATGCCGGATATGGTAGGTACAGAATTGCTTGAAATCGTGGCCAGAGAATATCCGGAAATCAGGAGATTTTTACTGACTGCCTATACAGATTTTGAATCAGTTGTTGAGGCAGTTAACAAAGGGCATATTCATGGTTATATAAATAAACCTATTCAGGCGGAGGAAGTTACAAAATCGATTAATAATTCCCTGGAGGTATATTATCTGCGCAAAAAAAACAGACAGATCATGGCTGATCTGGAAAGGGCAAATGAAGAATTATCGAATCTGGATAATGTCAAGACAGGCATACTCAAGATCATGAGCAATGAGATCCGAACGCCGTTGAACAGTATTATGGGCACGATCCATCTGCTGAAGGATAAGATCGAATCGGAGGAACTAATCCATCTTATTAATATACTTGATTCGTCTGTATCGAGGCTTGAACAGTTCTCATTAATGGCAGAACAAGTCTCTGCATTGAAAAGCGGGGAAAGAAAGCTGAATATTGAAAAAATATCGCTTAAACAACTTATTGAATACGGCCTTGTGGAAGCCGGTGAACATTTGAGGGAAAAGGATATACAGGTTGACCTGCAACAGAAGGAAGATCTTACTATCACCGGTGATTTTGAATTGCTTATCAGTTGTTTGGTAAATATTATTAATCATACAATTCAGCATACCGATACATCTGAAATCATCAAAATAAGGACCCGCCGGAATGAAACTAAAATCATTTGTGAAATCATCGATGCGGGAAGGAATTATTATGAGAGACGTCTTGATGATCTGACTATGCATTTCAGTAAACCGGGAAGTGAGATGGATCTTAAATACGGGATTGAACTCACCTTAGCTCAACTGATCATGGAATCTCATGAAGGCACCCTTGGTTTTTCAGTTACAGATGATAAAGCAGGACTGGTTAGACTGGAATTTAGCGGAATACAGGAAGAAGAATCATGAATGAATCAATGCTGCATTCTCTGATGCACCTTTTTGCAATTATTGCAAGTATCAACCGGGATACTTTTTTTTCACTTGCCAGGAATTTTGTTGAATCTTTCCTTAACCAGCAACTTAACAGGAAACTGGCTGAGAAATTTCTGACAATTTACGAGTACTATTTTAATGAAATTGAAGCCCCTGAACGTAAAGCCAGGAGTACAGATACATCTTCGCTTACTGTTAAAATGCTGGCCATATGCGATGAAATAAACAAAGAGCTTCATATAAGGAACAGATTTCAGATTCTCATAAGCTTGCTGCAATTCAATAAATATTTTGAAACATACGCGAGCGACGAATCAGAATTCAGACAGTCCGTGTCGGATGCTGTCCGTACAATCTCCGGCGGATTGATGATCAAACCTGCCGAATACGACAATTGCAAAGCTTTTGTAACAGACAAATTTTATAAGGTGCCCGATAAAGACCGCCTGATGGTGATAAGTGGCGACACCACATTCAGCTTTACTGAAATCAGGCACATGCATGTTAAAGGACTTAAAGGGCAAATATTTGTACTTCGGATAAAACGTGCCGATATTTATCTTTTTCACTACCTGGGTAAAGATAACCTTGAACTTAATGGAAAATATATTTTCCCCAGACATGTGTATTTGCTCCCAAGGGGATCATCCATAAAATCTCAGAAAGTAGGTCCGGTTTATTATAGCGATATAACCAGTAATTTCTTCAGGGATAGTGCAAAAGAACAAATCAATTTTCTGGCAAAAGATGTCGGGTTTATGTTTAAAAATTCGGATAATGGTATCCACCGGTTCAGTTTTTACGGGAAATCGGGGCAATTGATCGGAATAATGGGCGGAAGCGGGACAGGGAAATCCACATTGCTGAGAGTCTTTAACGGGACACTTAAAGTCGATCATGGGAAAATATATATTAACGGGAATGATCTGTATTCTGATATACCCGGACTGGAAGGTATGATCGGTTATATACCTCAGGATGATCTTCTGATAGAAGAACTGACGGTTTACCAGAATCTCTGTTTCAATGCCAGGCTTTGCCTGGATAATTATTCTGATAAAGAGATCCGTCAGAGGACATCCGATCTTTTGGCCGGACTTGACCTTTATGAGGTGAAAGACCTTAAGGTAGGATCTCCGCTTCATAAATTTATCAGCGGGGGACAGAGAAAACGTTTGAATATTGCACTTGAACTTATCAGGGAACCATCTGTCCTGTTTGTTGATGAGCCGACATCGGGACTCTCATCAACCGATTCCGAAAACGTTTTGGTTCTTTTAAAGGAACAGGCCGCCAAGGGAAAACTTGTTGCTGTGAATATCCATCAGCCTTCTTCTGAACTGTTCAAGATGTTTGACAGATTGCTGATATTGGATAAGGGAGGTTATCCCGTATTTTTTGGCGATCCGGTAGAAGCGATCATTTACTTTAAAAGAATAACGGAAAGGGTCGATGCCGAACAAAGTGAATGCCCGGTGTGCGGAAATACAAATCCTGAAGAGATTCTCCAGATCATTGAGGCAAAAGATGTGAACGAAATGGGTGAGTTCACAAATAAAAGAAAAATACAACCGGTTGAATGGTACAGAATGTACCTGAATAATATTCAATCTAAACTTAAATTCGAGTCTGTCAGAGAAAAATTACCGGTAAATCCTTTTAAAAAACCGGGATTTTTAAAGCAATTCTCCATTTTCAGCCGGCGTAACCTGCTGGCCAAACTGGCCGACAGGCAGTATTTGCTGATTGCTTTGTTGGTGGCTCCTGTCCTTGCTGTAATACTGGGATTTTTAACTAAATATGTGAGCGGCTCCGAATCCAATATTCATGAATATATTTTCAGTAAGAATGAAAATGTTCCTGCTTATTTATTCATGAGTGTGATCGTGGCCTTGTTCATGGGAATGATCATCAGTGCCGAGGAGATCATAAAAGACAGGAAAATGCTGGCGCGTGAATCATTTCTTAACCTTAGCCGTGCTTCCTATTTGCTGGCCAAAGTCTCATTCCTGTTTCTCCTTTCGGCAATCCAGATGATCACATATGTCTTATGCGGCAATTCAATACTGGAAATCAGGGGAATGACCTTCAACTACTGGATCATACTGTTCTCAACAGCATGTTTTGCAAACCTTTTGGGACTTAACATTTCAGATGGACTGAAATCTGTTGTTGCCATTTATATCATCGTACCTTTATTACTGATTCCTCAGATTCTTCTTGCCGGGGTCATCGTGAAGTTTGATAAACTTCATTACAAAGTGGCTGCTTATGAAAATGTTCCTGTTGCAGGCGATATGATGGCATCAAGGTGGGCCTATGAGGCGCTGGCTGTTAATCAATTCAGGAATAATGAATATCAGAAACACTTTTTTGCCGTAGAGCAGGCAGAGAGTAATATTTCTTATGAGTTATACCACCTGATTCCCGCGATACTGGAAAAAATTAATGATACAGAACGATACCTTCAGTCGGATCCGAAAGATCCGAGAATCCTGGAAAATTTTAAAATAATTCTGAATGGTTTACAGGATATACGATCACGCCCAATGAAAGATCTGAAAGATTTAACCATTGAAACGATGAATATCCAGTCGCTTCAAAACATCAAAAGCCGATTGCAAAATCTCCGGTATGTTCTATCCGGAAAAAGAGATAAACTGGTTTATCAGAAAGATACTCTTCAGAGTGAATTGATAAGCAAACTGGGCAGTGGCGAAGAATTGATCCGGTTGAAGCAGGATCATGATAATGAAAACCTTGATGATCTCGTTCTGAACAGAAACGAATTACACAAAATTGTTGAATCCGGATCCGGATTCATCAGGAAAATGGATCCCATTTACCAGATACCCTCTTCCGGAAACGGCAGGGCACAATTCTTCTCATCAGTTAAGATCCTGGGACATTATATGATGAATACAATATGGTTCAACGTGATTGTCATCTGGATGATGACACTGATTTTTTACATAGCTTTGCAGTTCAGCTGGCTGAGGAAAGGGATAGAATTGTTTGGAAAATCATAGTAAGTTGTAATACAATAATAAATTGTACAGTTTTTCTCATATTTTCATCATTGGTTAATAAGTTAATTTAGAAGCGTAAAAGTTTTTCATATTTTTGTTATATTGAAATTCATTTATAAAATATTTGATTATGAGATGTATAAAGCTATCTGAAGTATTGATATTGTTAATGATTTCCGGTGTTTTGGCAACCTCATGTAAATCCGGCCGGACTGACCGCTCAGCCGGGGAAATATCTGAGGAGGAAACCGAGGAGATTTCTGAGAGAATAGAACAGGTTAAAAAGGTTTACAATCTGTGTCCCTCACCCGCGGAAATGCTCAGTATCATAGATGTAGGTGATATGCAATACAACGGGGACATGCTAAATCCACCTGCAAGCAAAGACAATTTCCTTGATACAAAATCACAAACGCTAAATCTGGGTGTATATATTACAGATCTGGCATATACCTCACTTTTCGGCAGGAATGAAGAGACTATTGACTACCTGGAAACTGTCCGGGACATTGCCGGGGAAATCCGTGTTTCCGGGACTATAAATGAAGAACTGATCAACCGGGCAAAAAATAATGTTAGCCATCTTGATTCATTGTTTACAATTTCCAATGAAGCATTTATCAATAT
>CAZGOR010000176.1:0-7965 GCA_964527875.1 uncultured Bacteroides sp.
ACCCTTACAGGATTTGAATTTATACAACATCGATTGGGTGATTGTTGGTGGCGAGTCCGGTCCTAAAGCAAGACCGGTGAAAAAAGAATGGGTGCTTGATATTAAGGATCAATGTGAAAAAGCCGGAGTAAAATTCTTTTTTAAACAATGGGGCGGATTCAATAAAAAAAGGCAGGAAGACAACTTGAAGGGAAGACCTATAATGAAATGCCGGATTTGATTAATTCTATTGCATTTGCATAAACAGGAAAATTCCACCTATTTTGATAATAAATCCCAAAACTGGCGGCATAGTCCGGCTTTGTTTTATCCTTCATTCTGAATTAATTGTCAGTAATTTTTTATCTTTAAAGTGGTACACTTTTAGTGATAATTTACAGATTAGCAAATAATGCCCGAACAGCAAAACATAGAATACAAACAAAGCTGGCACGATGACTACCTGAAATGGATATGCGGTTTTGCTAATGCAAATGGAGGAAAACTCTATATCGGTTTGGATGATAAAGGGAAGGTTACGGGAATTGACAAACACCATGAATTATTAGAGCAGCTTCCTAACAAATTCCGGGATATTTTAGGTGTATTTGCAGAAGTTAACTTACAAAGCGATAACAACAAACATTACCTTGAAATTATAGTCCCTCGTTATGATGTACCTATTTCTTTGAGAGGCAGATACTATATCCGTGCCGGAAGTACACTACAGGAATTGAAGGGCCCGGCTTTAAACGAATTTATCTTGAAAAGAACCGGAAATGCTTGGGATGATATAGCAGAACAAAAAGCCTCCATTAATGATATTGATGAGACAACCATCAGGCAATTTCTGACAGATGCCAGAAAATCAAAGCGCATCAATGTTGAAGAAGAAATTACCATTCCTGACTTGTTAGAGAAATTGCGTTTACACGAAGACGGTTATCTGAAAAGAGCAGCTATTGTACTGTTCGGAAAAGACCCCGGAAAGTTTTACCCGAATATTGCGGTTAAAATCGGCAGGTTTGGCAAATCGGATGCTGATCTGAAATTCCATGAGATAGTTGAGGGCAACCTGATCCAACTAAAAGAATGGATTGGGGAAATGCTCAACGCCAAATTCTTCATTCATCCAATTGACTTTGAAGGTATGCAACGGGTAGAAAGAGACGAGTACCCGATAGCTGCCATTCGCGAAATGATACTCAATGCTTTAGTGCATAGGACCTACATGGGAGCTCAAACCCAAATCCGGTTGTATGATAACCATTTTAGTGTTTGGAATGATGGTGGATTACCTGACGGAATAACCGAAGAAGACTTGAAAAAGGTACATAGATCTATACCCAGAAATCCTTTGATCGCGGATGTCTGTTTTAAAGGTGGTTATATTGATTCATGGGGGAGAGGAACAATAAAAATTATAGAAGCTTGCCGTGAAGCCGATCTTCCGGAACCGGATTTGAAAGAAGAACAAGGTGGATTTTTGAGTAAGATATATAAAGACCGGTTTACAGAAGAACAGTTGAAAAAATTAGGTTTGAATGAAAGGCAGATTGAAGCTGTTATGTATACCAAGAAATATGGTAAGATCACCAATTCTGATTATCAGGAGCTTTGTAATGTTTCTGAACGTACTGCCTTAAGAGACATGGATGATTTGATTAATAGAGATGTTTTTAAAAAGAAAGGTGAAAAGAAGGGTACTTATTATGAATTGAATGTTGGCGGATAAATGGCGGTTATTTGACGGATATGGCGGATATGTGACTGATAAATTAATGTGTAAATAGTAATGAACTGGCTCAATTGGCTCGCAATGGGTTTATAGTTGGTTCAATTAATGCAAAATAGGTAAACTCTGTTTTGCACTTTGCCATCCTTGTTCCCGGGATGGCAAAGAGTAAAACTGCCATCGCACAAATAAAAAAACAAAAAACTTCCCCCACCATATAAAAAATAATACGGTATTTGGAGATTAAAATGACCATAAAAACGGGGTGCAGCTGCCAATAAATAAGAATTCGTTGCAGTACCGATTGGTAATGATAGCTATCGGGACGGTATCCGGCATGAATCCGTGTTAAACGAAATCCCGTCGATAAAATCCCCCCAGACCAACGGCATAGTCCGGCTTTGTATGTCCCGGTTAAAAACTCCCGGGTACTCGGGACAGCCGGGCTCTACAGGCATCCGATAACGGGAATAACAGCCGACTGAAAGTCGGCCAACCATAATAAATCTAATTCTGATGGCTGTTCGACTTTTAGTCGAACCTTTTGTCAGATTGTGAGCAACATGTAGAGCCCGACTTTTAGTCGGGACATTAATAAACTATCTATCAGAAATTTTTTAATCTCCTCACCACTATTCACAAACGAAATAGTTAACTTGCAGTAAGGGAGGATAACATTTTTATACTTGGGTTGATCACTTTAACAGGAAGTAGGTAGTCAAATTTTCATTAATTTTATTAAAAATGAAACGAGTAATAAATTTACATATAGAGAAGTTACCCGAAGGTTTTTACTTGGCTACATCCGATAGTATTCAGGGACTCGTAGCACAGGGGAGAACTATTGCGGAAACAATAGAAATAGCTAAAGATGTTGCAAAGAAGTTAATCGAAGCACGGGAAGAACAGATATCCAATTTAAAGGCCTTAACGGACAGTTTTGATTACCCGTTAGTAATTGGAGTTTAAGATGGGTCGATTTTCAGGTTACGGGAATATTAGCTGATCGAAAATCGGCCAACCAGGATAAATCTAATCCTGTGAAATTTTTAATATCTTTGAAAAAAGATGAATTATGAATATATCAGATTTAAAACTAAAAATATTTCGAGAGATTGATTCTCTTGAGAAGAGCAGACTTGAAGAATTATATGGTATTCTGATAAACTATATAAATGCACATAAAGAGATCAATGATTGGGATAAATTATCAGGTGTTCAAAAACAAGGAATTATTGATGCCATTGAGGAAATAGATACAGGAAAAGGAATCCCTCACAAAGAAGTTATTTCCAAATTCCGAAAGAAGTATTCCGATGCCTAAGCAAATAATCTGGTCTCCGTTATCGGAAAAGGATTTTGCAAATATACTTGAATATCTTTTTAATGAATGAGACGACAAAGTTGCCAATCAATTTATTGATATTACAGATAATATATTAGATCAGATATCCAATAACCCAAAACAATTTCCTCTGATTAATAAAAAGAATAAAGTTAGAAAATGTGTCATTACCAAACACAACACATTGTTTTATAGAGCCTCTAAGAATCAAATAGATATTCTTCGAATTTTTGATTCCAGGCAAGACCCTGAAAAACTGACTTTTGAATAACGCCCAGCACACAATAAATAAGGTTACCTACCGTACGGGAAACCACCGGTTCCTGGCATGATTTTGTATCGAACTAAAACCTATCAATAAAATCCCCACAGACCGGCGGTATAGTCCAAGCAGTAGCCACCGGTACCCGACATGAAGCCATGTCACACGAAATGCCGTCAATAAAATACCCACAGGCCGGCAGCATAGTCCGGCTTTGTATGTCCCGGTTGGAAAACCGGATTTGCAGTCAATGAGGCGATTAGTCTGTCCAGGCTGGAAAGCCGGGCTCTACAGGCGCTTGATGATGAGGGTGTCAGCCGACTGAAAGTCAGCCAGCCAACCACAATGTTATTCTGATGGCGGTTCGACTTTTAGTCGAACCTTTTGTTAAATTGTGAGCAACATGTAGAGCCCGACTTTTAGTCGGGACATTCACAGCAACGGCGATTAAGAACCTGGCTTATGACATTAATTCCAGCCGGGACATTCAATGCGACGGCTATTCTTCAGATACCGGCTTAACCGAGACATCCCTTCCTAAAGCAACGATCTACAGAATCCGTTTGTCCTGATTTGTCGGGAGCTTTCAGCCGGAATTTTAATAATGCTGAATTAACTATAGGAAATTTTTAAATCTCCTCACTGCTATTCACAAACGAATTTGTTAACTTGCAGTAAGGAAGGCAGGTATATCTGGTTCAACACGGATCAATATACAAACCCGGAAAACCGGTAATAAACATGCTTTCGTCGTTGGCGTCAATTGTAGTACATATATTTTTTATAGTTTTGCAATAAATCAATAAGGATGGACCTGTCACAGATCCAAAATATAATACTGAATCATCTGCATGAATATAATCCTGTTAAGATCGGTATTTTTGGATCTTTCGCCAGGGGTGAGAGTGAAAAAGATAGTGATATTGATATTCTCGTTGAATTTAAAAATTCCCCATCTCTTTTAACGTTGATAAGACTTGAAAATGAATTGTCTGATTTGCTGGGTATCAAGGTTGATCTTATTACTACAGGTGCTATTAAGAATAAAAGAATCAAGAAAAGTATCAAAAAGGATATTATTTATCTTTTATAATGATTAAAGACGATCTGGCTTATATCGATCATATTGTTGACTGCATCCGGAAAATTAAAAAGTTTAGTTCGGGACTTAAATTTAATGATTTTAAAAACAATGAATTGGTTCAGGATGCAATCATCAGAAATATCGAAATAATCGGAGAAGCGTCAAAAAAGATATCTTCAGATACAAAACAGACCTATTACAACGTTCCCTGGAAAGAGATAGCCGGTATGAGAGATAAATTGATCCATGACTATTTGGGAATTGATGTTAAAGTGGTTTGGAAAACAATAAAAGAAGATATTCCGGCACTGGAAAGCTTTATTGCTGAGATACTTAAATAAAAAACAGGGACTAATAAATAGGTTTCGTGAGGTGCAGGCAGCAACCGGTGCAAGATAAGAATCTTTGTTGAACAAAATCCTTTCAATAAAACACCCACAGACCGGCGGCATAGTCCGGCTTTTGTTTGTCCCGGTTAAAAACCCCCGAGTACTTGGGACAGGCGCGGGCTCTACAGGCGCTTGATGATGAGGGTGTCAGCCGACTGAAAGTCGGCCAACCATAATAAATCTAATTCTGATGGTGGTTCGATTTTTAATCGAACCTTTTTTATCGTAATATGATATGTAGAGCCCGACTTTTAGTCGGGACATTATTAAAACTGAATCAACCATCAGAAATTTTTTAATCTCCTTACTGTTATTCATAAAGTAATTTGTTAACTTGCAGTAAGGATGGATAAAATACTAATACGTTACAGGCAAGCTTAATACAGACACCGTAACAATATGATTAAGCTGACAGAACAAGAAATAAAAGAGATTGCATCCAACCTTGATTGTGGAATGAGGTGCTTTTATAACAAGCGTACTGGAGAAATAAAATCTATCCTGAATTTTGACAGTTGGATTGGCGCTGATGAGGAACCATGGGAGGAAGACCTGAAGGAATTGGATGAGAACTGGTCAGATTATATAGAATTTGAGAATTTTATATCAAGAGATTCATTTGAGTTAATGGTAGATTTTGCCGAAAGTGTTGATAATGTGAATTTACGGGAAAGATTGATAAATTCTTTGAATAAATCAAAACCATTCAGAAACTTTAAGTGGCAGATTGATAATTCAGGAGATTATCGACAAAAATGGTTTGATTTTAAAAATAACCGGTATATTGAGTGGGTTAAATATCAGTTAGAACAATTCAATAGAATTGAGGAAGATGAATAGCAAATGAAATGTATTATCTTTGCATAAAACTATTAGATATGCTTACAAAGGATAAAGTAAATAAAACGATAAAAAACCTGCCGGATTCATTTACTATTGACGAATTAATTGATCAGTTGATTTTTATGGAGAAAGTAGAGGAAGGATATCAGCAATCTGAAGCAGGCAAGGTTATTTCAAATGAAGATGTAAAAATAATGATTGATAAATGGTCAGAATAGTCTGGACTGAGATATCAATCGAAGATTTAAAGGAAATTTTTGATTATATAGCAAAGGATTCTATTCGTTATGCTACCATAACGGTTAATAAAATTTATCAAAGGGCTCAAGTAATAACTGACAATCCCAATATAGGTAGAATAGTTCCGGAGTTTAATGAAAAGTTAATCAGGGAGGTGATTGCAGGCAATTACAGGATTATTTATAGAATAAAAAGCGAAGTTCAGCTCGACATTTTAAGGGTTTATCATACAGCTATATTATTAAAAAGAAATAAGATAAAATAAGTCCAAATAAGCCTGATAAATAAGCCTTCGTGCGGTATCATCTCTTCCCGATAGCTATCGGTACCCGGCATGAAGCAGTGTTGAACGAAATCCCGTCAATCAAATTCCCACAAATCTTCGGTATAGCCCGGGTTTATTAAAAGTAAATAAATTGTTTGTAATTATGTAATAGTTTGAGTAATTTTACGTACTTACAAGTGAATTTTTACCTACTTTATATCATGAATGAAATAAGAAGAAATATAGTTACATTGATCTCGAAGAAAACAGGTTCTTCTGAAGAAGAAACCAATAAAATAATTACAGAATTCGCAAAGATATTAAAAAAAGCAGCCAGGGATAAACGTGTAACATTCGTTCCGGGAGTAGGTAATGTGACAGTTGTATTGAATGCACCATTTAAAGCATCGGACACAGGTAAGATATTAAATATCCAGAAAGCCGGCAAATGGCATACTGATAACCAGATATATGATACACCGTTTGTTCATGAACCTCCTGGTGATACTACCATTAGCTATAGTCATTCTACAAGGCACCATATTCTTGAAGCACTTAAAACAAACAGAAAGTCAGATGAAATACTTGAGAGATTTATGACTATTTCAGGAATGCCGAATAAAGTACTGGCTGAAGAAATATTTGAGATTAGTCCAAAAACACTTTCTTCTTATAGAAAATCAGAAAAAGACCTCCCAATCAGGCTTAATGAACAGATACTTAAATTAGAAGAATTATACAAGAAGGGGATAGAGCTGTTTGAGAATTCTGAAAGGTTCAATAAGTGGCTTAAAACTGAATCTTACGGCTTAGGGAATGTAAAACCGATAAAGCTGATTAATTCTATAACTGGAATTGATCTCGTTTTTGAAGAATTAGTCCGAATAGAGTATGGTACAACTGCCTGAATGGAAGTATATCGTATAGTTCATAATAAATGGTCTGACCGGTTAACCGTTTCCGGATTACCTGCAAGATGGAATTCTGCCGGGATTTTTATTATATATACAGCATGTTCAAGATCACTTGCCTGTTTAGAAAATATAGTACATATGGGTTCAATAGATCTTGTTGAAACTTATGTTACAATGGTTATTTCAATACCAGACGATATTGAAATGAAAGAATTGGCAGTATCAAGTCTCCCGGCTGGATGGTCCCAAACGGGTGAAATGGCATATTTGAAATGCAGATCATTTGGCGACAGGTGGGCAAAGGATGTTGAAACTGCAATTTTAAAAGTTCCCTCAGCTATTGTTCCTTTTGAATCAAATTATCTTATCAATACAGGTCACCCTGATTTTAATAAAGTATCCATTGTTACTAAAGAACAATTTTCTTTTGATCAGAGGATTAAGAAAACTGATTAGTTTCTGCAGCAGGTAATATACAATTCAAAACGCGATTGAGTCATATAAAAGGATAATGACAAAAATAAAAGCTTTTATATTCGATATGGATGGCACGCTTGTCGACAACATGTCCTTTCACAGGGAATCATGGCTGCAATTCTGCAGGAACCATCATATCTCATTTACTCATGACAGGTTTCATGCTGAAAACCACGGGACCCTTGACGAAATGATCAGGTATTTTTTAGGACGGGATCTTACAGATGAAAGGATTAAGGAGCTGGGGCAGGAAAAAGAAATAATCTACAGGGAATTATACAAAGATCATATCAAAGAGATTGACGGTTTGACCAGCCTCCTGGAGAACCTGGAGAGACTTGGTGTCGAAATCGCACTGGCAACGAATGGAGATATGACAAACATTTACTTTGTTCTGGACAGTCTGAATATCGGGCGGTTTTTTCGTTTCAT
>CAZGOR010000177.1:0-7949 GCA_964527875.1 uncultured Bacteroides sp.
GACCAGGCTGAAAAAGATGTGGAGAGACTTTATACAATCATGAATCAGTACCCGGAATTGAGCGTGGAGGTTACCGGTCATTCCGATGCGGTGGGTCCGGAGATATATAACCTTGAATTATCACTGAATAGGGCGAATTCAGTAGTGAATTATCTTATCAGCAAGGGAGTTGATAAAAACCGTTTCATCTCAAGAGGAGTAGGAGAGGAGCAGAATATAGCCATCAACGTGAATCCTGACGGGAGTGATAATCCGGAAGGCAGAAAATATAACAGGAATGCTGAGATCAGGTTGATCAATTATGAAAATGAAAGCATTACTGTTGAGGAGGTTTTCGTACCGGAGCACCTGCGTCCAAAGACAGATCAGCGGTTCATAGTACTCCTGGCGAATCCTGAGAGACGGAATTTCGATATACCAAAACAGTTGAACGCACAGAAAGTTCATGAAATACGGACGGATGAATCTTATTTATATACCATCGGGAGTTATGAGAAGAAAACAGATGCTGTTGATATACTAAACCAGGTTGTGGATGATGGTTATCCCGGAGCCCGGATCATGGAGAAGCGTGAGATGGACAGACTAATAACCAGGCAAAGCCATAAGCCACAACTACCGGGAGGTAAATATACGATCCAGATCCTGGCAATGTCCAGGCCGCTTGACCAGGATTATTTCATAGCCATTAGGAGTGTACAGCGGTTCCTGGGTGAAGATGGCATTTACCGTTATGTAGTTGGTGAATTCGACTCCATCGAAGATGCTTTAAAAATATTGCCTGGTATCAAAGCTATCGGATATTCCGATGCTTTTGTTATGAACCTGGCAAGATATAACACGATATCGGCGGATAAGGATCAATAATGGTTGAATGTTGGTTGTGCTATTGCGGGATCAATTTACAGGGTGGAGTTTTTCTGTTGGTACAATCCCCGGATTTACTTCCGGGGATTGTTTTTTTGCTTTTCATGATTTTAAAAAAACCGTATCTTTGCCCCGCTAGATTAAATTTATAAATGCCGGCCGCAGGCCGGCATTTATAAATAAATAGTTTTGGCGAGATAGCTCAGTTGGTCAGAGCGCATGATTCATAATCATGAGGTCGGGGGTTCGGATCCCCCTCTCGCTACTGGAAATCAGATTTTTAGCTAGTAATTGAACAGAATAAATCCTTCTCCAACGATAACAGGAGGAGGATTTTTACTTTCCAACATTCTGGTAATCAAATAAGTCACAAATCAGACCTTATGATAAACTTATGTTGAGGTCCAATTGTCTTGGAATCCTATCAAATAAATCTCTCATTATTAATAAAAAACTCCCCCAGACAATAAGTATTTAAACTACAAACAGGAAGGCAAATTAATATTCCCCTGAATTGAAGTAAGTAAAAATGCGGACAGTTATTCATCCGTTTGATAAAAAGATGTAAAGTGACCCTACTTTATGAACAAGAGGCGTATCCGTCCGGCTGTAAGTGAGTGTACCTGTTTATCGTAGCATTCACAAATAGCCAGATCACCGCAGGCAGAAGTGGGAGCAACAATTTCTTTGAATGATTTTGCGGGATTATCAGTACTGTTTTGCAGGACCCGGATATGTCTGTTTATTCCATCCCATATTTCATGGGTGGAACCCGGTTTTTCTTTCAATTCCTTAGGACCAGGCTGACCGGCCGGAAATGCATTCATTATCATACTGAGTTTTAACAGGATTTACAGATAGAAAGATAACTCCATATTTGCTTTCGGGTAGTGCAGACTTATTGTAATTTTATACTCTTCTAATATGATAATCCAATTCTATTAAAAATGAGAAAATACATCAATTCAACCCTGCTTGGCGGATTTGCTGCCATGCTGCCACTCGGACTGGTAATTCTGGTTGTCCGATGGCTGATTAACCTTGTTCAGAAATATCTTGGTCCCATCGTGGAATGGTTTGGGAAACTGCTCGATCTGGACTCGTACTGGCTGATGCTGGCCAGTTATGGGGTTCTTATCCTTGCAATCCTCATAGCCTTTTTTTTCATAGGAG
Organism: uncultured Bacteroides sp.; assembly: GCA_964527875.1. Classification (GTDB taxonomy): domain Bacteria; phylum Bacteroidota; class Bacteroidia; order Bacteroidales; family SM23-62; genus LJUQ01. The sequence goes on from CAZGOR010000177.1 coordinate 2,041, forward strand.
TGATCATACGTACCCGCACAGGCCGGTTTTTCAAGAAGGAGCTGGAACAAAAGTACCTGATGAAAATTCCAGGTTATAAAATTGCCCGGGAAACCGTTATGCAGTTCTTCGGAAAGCACCGTAGCTTCTTTTCAGAGGTTGTGCTGGTGGATATTTTCAATTCGGGTACATTGATGACCGGGTTCATTACTGACGATCATGGAGAGTACCTGACGGTCTTTGTTCCCACGGGACCCAATCCCACTTCGGGACTTATTTATCATGTTAGAAAGGATAAGGTGCTGCGTACAGGTGCGAGTGTGGAAAATGCGATGAAGTCCGTCATCAGTTGCGGTGCAGGATCATCGCAGATATTCCGGGAGGACTTGAAATCCGCCTGAGGTCTGCTTCATTCATAAGGCCATTTCACCCCCCACGGGTCATAGGTATTTTCCATGATTCCTGCTGATTCCGGACATCTTTCCCGGATTCAAGAACGGCACAAATGTAATCACTCTTTTCCCACAGAATATTTAAACTTCTTTTGGTTTAATTGCAATTAAAAAAAACAACAGGAGGATTGTAATAAATGTTAAAAAGCAGAAAAGACGTGAAAAAATCAGATAAATACCCGGCCTTTGCCGGGAGCTTTAGTTCAGCCTTAGAAAAAAGCCGAAGCCTCAGGGGTATATAAAACAATGGTGGGTGAATACAGTTGGGTGATATCATTTATGTGCAGTGCTTAAAAGGAAAATTCATAACTTTACTATTTATAATATCTCAAATCCAATAAGTTTTTTAATCCTCTTGAAACTATATATCAAAAATATGGTTTGTATCCGCTGCCAGATAGTAGTGAAGTCCGAACTGGAAAAACTTGGCCTGCATTATACTGATGTAAAAATTGGAGAAGCAGATATAATTGAGAATATTACACCTGAACAATTGGAGAAGCTGGATATCGCTTTAAGAAAATCAGGATTACATCTGATGGATAATAAAAAAAGTATTCTGGTTGAGAAAATAAAAAATGTTATTATCGAATTAGTGCACTATACGGAAGAACAAATCATGGTTAATCTCTCTGATTACCTGAGCGAAAAACTCAATTACGATTATTCCTACCTTGCCAATCTTTTTTCTGAGGTTAAAGGTATTACCATCGAAAAATTTTATCTGACGCATAAAATTGAAAAAGTAAAAGAACTGATTGTATATGATGAGCTTAATCTTACCGAAATAGCTTACAAAATGCATTATAGCAGTGTAGCCCATTTGTCAAATCAATTCAAGAAATATACCGGACTGACTCCCTCGCACTTTAAGAAACTCAAAATTAAGAGGCGTGGCACACTTGAAGATGTGTGAATTATGTAAATTTTATCAGGAATTGTGTAACGCAACTCCGGCATTGTTTCGCGAATTTTACCCAATCATTGATTCAAGAGAATAATTTAAGTGTACTTCGAAATAATTATTTGAAATACATTAAATAATTTTTCGATTTGCTGCAGTAAACTCAGCATCCGATCCTTCCAATACGTTTGCCCTGAGTGTTTTGAAAAGCAGTATCTGAATGACATTTTAAAAAGTTTTAAACCTGGTTTTCAATTAATAACCAGTATATCTTCAAATGCCACTGATAGTTTTCTTCTGATAATCAATGATTAGGTGCGAGTAAGTTGTTATCTCTAAAAATACAACAATGAGATGTCCATGTTTTATTAAACACCCTTTAAGAATGAATAAATACTTCATGGACATTTTATCTGGCCTTAAAAAATAAAATTTTTACAGATGAAAATATTATTGGTTTATCCGCAGTGCCCGGATTCCTTTTGGAGTTTCAAACATGCTTTAAAGTTCATATCTAAAAAGGCAGCAGTGCCACCGCTTGGATTAATAACCGTATCGGCAATGCTCCCATCAACATGGCAGAAAAAACTGGTAGATATGAATATTGAAACACTTCGGACAAAGGACATTCAGTGGGCCGATTATGTTTTTATAAGTGCCATGAACATTCAAAAAGAATCAGTGAATAATGTAATTGCTGAATGTAAAAAACTTAATAAAAAAATTGTTGCCGGCGGTCCCCTCTTTACACAGGAATACATCAACTATCCCCAAATTGATCATTTTATACTGAACGAAGCGGAGATTACTATGCCACTTTTTTTAAATGATTTACGTGCCGGACAGCCCCGGAGACTTTACAAGACCAGTGAATATGCCGATGTTTCACAAACACCAGTGCCCGATTACCATTTGTTAGCCAGGAAAAAATACGCCTTTATGAATTTACAGGTTTCGCGTGGATGCCCCTTTTCATGCGATTTCTGTGAAATTACTTCTCTGTTGGGTCACAAGGTAAGGATGAAAGATTCCAGCCAGGTTATAAAAGAGCTTGAGACACTTTATAATCTTAATTGGCGTGGATCTGTATTTATTGTTGACGATAATTTCATTGGAAACAAAAAAGAAGTAAAAAATAATTTGCTTCCGGATATGAAAAATTGGATGCAAACGCACAAATTTCCATTTACGTTTAATACGGAGACTTCTATTAATCTTGCTGATGACGAAGAACTAATGTCGATAATGGTTAAGACAGGGTTTAATTCCACATTCATTGGTATCGAAACCCCTGAAGAAAAATCCCTTCACGATTGTAATAAAGTACAGAATAAAAACCGTGACATGATAGAAAGCGTTAATAAAATACAAAAAGCCGGGATGCAGGTGTCAGGTGGATTTATTGTAGGATTTGACAGCGATACCCCGGATGTTTTTCAACGACAAATTGATTTCATACAAAAAAGCGGAATTGTTTCTGCTATGGTCGGACTGTTGAATGCACCCAAAAACACCCGGCTGTATAAACGGTTAGAAGCGGAAAACAGGCTGATAACCGAAACCACCACCGGAAACAATACCGATTTGTCCATGAATTTCATACCTAAGATGAATTATTCTGAACTTTTGAAAGGATATAAAAGCATTATTCATAATATCTATACAACCAAACCCTATTATAAAAGAATACGGCAGATGTTAATAAACTATAACCCACTAAATAACAGGCAGACAACTATCAACTTTTCGCTTCTCAAAGCTTTCTTTAAATCAGTTTTTATAATTGGCCTTCTAAACAAGGCAAGAAGGGAATATTGGAAATTATTGATATGGACACTTCTCAATCGGCCCGGATCAATTATTGATGCCATTTCTTATACCGTTTACGGCTATCATTATCAAACGGTTTACGGGCTAAGAAATAAAAATACCCTTAAGAGGTAATAAATGTGTGGATAAGATTAATGAAACCCATACTTGTATAACACTTTCGCAAATCCGCTGACGTACCTATAATAGAATTAACCATATAAATAATAAACACATGCAGACTACCGAAATTGAAAAATCAAAAACTCATATCCTCATTGAAATAATTGAGTATGTTCCCAATTCAGTGGTTAGCAAAACCATTATCCGGAAAACGACCGGAAATATAAGTGTTGTGGCCATTGACTTAGGTGAAATTTTAGCAGAGAAGATCTCCCCGTTCGATACCTTCATTCAGGTTATTGAAGGGACGGCCGAAGTGGTAATCGATGAAAGACCGAATATACTTCAAACAGGTCAGGGTATAATAATACCGGCTCATATATCAAATACTGTTAAAGCCAATGAGCGGTTCAAAATGATTTCGACTGTTATTAAAAGCGGGTATGAAGGAAACATAATTTAATGTATGCAGCAAAATAACTTTACAAAAAAAATGAAGTTAGCTTTTATTGGCACATACCCGCCCCGGGAATGCGGCATTGGCACCTTTACGAATAACCTGTTCAACTCAATGTTGGCCAACAGTGAAAGCAGGGGATATGGGCATGAGGGTTTTGTTGTTGCATTAAACGATAGTGGCCTAACTTATGAATATCCTAAAGAAGTAAAACTGACTATCAGGCAAGAAAACCAGGAAGATTATTTAAAGGCTGCTAGATTCATTAATCTAAGTGGCGCTGATCTTTGTATCCTTGAACATGAATTTGGTATTTTGGGTGGTCAAAACGGGGTATATATCCTTCCTTTGCTCCATAGATTGGAAGTACCTCTTATTATAACGCTGCATACCATAATTAAAAACCCCTCCTATAACGAAAAGGCTATATTGCATGAAATATGTAAAATGGCAAATAAAGTAGTGGTGATGAGCCATAAAGCTATTGAATTCCTGGTGAACATTTACAATGTACCGGAAGAAAAAATTGTTATTATTGAACATGGCGTACCGGACATTCATTTTAACCAGGAAATTTCGAAAAAAGAATTTAAGCTCGAAAGTAGAAAAGTGTTACTTACTTTCGGTTTTATTGGACGCAACAAAGGTATTGAAACAGTAATAAAAGCATTGCCCAAAGTTGTTGAAAAACACCCCGATGTTATTTATATCGTACTGGGAAAAACCCACCCCATTGTATTGCGGCATTCCGGTGAAGAATATCGTGTCTTCCTTATGCGTTTAGTCAAAAACCTTCAACTTGAAAAGCATGTTATGTTCCTTAATGAGTTTATTGACACGCAAGATTTGTTCAAATACTTATCTGCTTCTGATGTTTACATAACACCGTATTTAAACGAAACCCAGATTACCAGTGGAACACTTTCGTATGCAGTTGGAGTGGGCTCGGCCGTTATTTCAACACCCTACTGGCATGCTGAAGAATTGCTGGCAGAAGGGAGGGGAAGATTTTTTAACTTTAATGATTCCAGCAGCCTTAGCTCCATTTTAACAGAACTCTTAGGTAAACCTGAAGAGCTTAAGGAGCTTAAAAGAAAAGCATATGAGTATGGTCGAAAAATTACCTGGCCGAAAACAGGGGAAAAATATGTTGTGCTTTCTGCAAATGTTCTGAACGCCGGTTATAAGGTAATAGCAAAGAAAGATACTATACTTGATTACCTCATTCTGCCCCCTTTTTCTTTAAATCATATCAAACGATTGACAGACGATACAGGTATCATACAGCATGCGAAATTTGGTATTCCAAACTTAAAAGAAGGCTATTGCCTGGATGATAACTCCAGGGCTTTGCTTATGGTGTTAATGGCATACAGGCAGATGAAAGATATTCGGGCCCTTGATTTATCCCCCATCTATCTTAGCTATATCCATTATATGCAAAATGTTGACGGTACCTTCAGGAATTTCCTGAGTTTTAAGAGAAACTATCTGGATAAGGTTGGAACCGAAGATTCTTTTGGCAGGACTATATGGGCATTGGGATACCTGTTGGGCAATGCCCCCAACGATGCCTACTACCAAACAGGTAAATTGGTATTTTTTAATGCATCTCCCAATTTTGAGAAATTAAAGTCTATAAGGAGTATTGCCAACACCATGATCGGAATTAGCTATTACCTGAAAAGCAATCCTTCTGACGATTCAATGACCGAAAGGTTGCGAAACATGGCCCAAAGCTTAATTAAACATTATGAAGAAAATGAAACCTCCGATTGGGAATGGTTTGAGTCCTTACTTGCCTATGATAATGGTATCTTGCCTTTAGCACTTTTGCATTCGGCAGAAATACTTAACGATGATAAAATAACAAGAACGGGGCTTAAATCTATGAGCTTTCTGACGAAACATACACTTAAGGATGATTACTTATCGATAATTGGAAATGAGAAATGGTATAAAAAAGATGGGGAACGTTCCGTTTATGCCCAACAACCGATAGATGCCATGGCCATGGTTTTAATGTATCACCAGGCCTTTCATGTGACAAAGGATAAAGATTACCTCAATAAGCTATACACCTCATTTTTATGGTTCCTGGGTGAAAATGACCTGAGAATGAGCCTTTATGATTTCGAGACCCAAGGATGCTGCGATGGATTTGAAAGTTATGGTGTAAACCGTA
>CAZGOR010000178.1:0-7916 GCA_964527875.1 uncultured Bacteroides sp.
TATCGGCACATCAGGATGGTATTATGATCATTGGAAAAAATGCTTTTATCCTCCTGATCTTCCCAAAAACAAATGGCTTGAACATTATTTAAAATATTTCAGGACAGTAGAAGTTAATGCTACTTTTTACCGTTCTTTCAAACCAAAGACATACCATAACTGGGCTGATAAGGTTCCTGATGGTTTCCGTTATGTATTGAAAGTACCAAGATTGATCACACACAGGAAATTTTTAAAAAATTGTAAAAAGGATATCGGTCAATTTGAACGCTCTGCCAATATCCTGGGAGAAAAGCTGGGCCTCTTGCTATTACAGCTTGCTCCCCAGACCGGCCTTGAACTGGATTTGCTCAGTTCAGCCTTTGATGCTTTCAAGGATCCCTCAAAGGTGGCAGTTGAGATCAGAAACAAAAAATGGCTGACAGATGAAACAACAGTGTTGATCAAAGAGCATGGTGCAATATTCGTTAATATTGATTCACCTGATATCAGGTTGCTGGATCAGGTAACTTCAGAAACGGTATACCTGCGATTGCATGGATCAAAAAAATGGTACCAACATAACTATTCTGACGACGAGCTACATATGTTTGCAACTCAAATCCGTGAATACATTAAAGCCGGTGCAAAACAAATATTTGTTTTTTTTAACAATGACTACCATGGTTACGCTCCTGAGAATGCACGCAAATTGGCTGAGATAATGGATTAATGAATGCTGAAATACTGATTCGTTAAAATGTTAAACTCAAAAAACCTTAAAAAATGTTAATAGAAGTTAAAAAATTATTACTTTATCATACTGAATTGTAACATTTTATAACTTCGAACCGGTATCATTTTTGCGGATTTAATTCCAAATCTGTCCTACTGGCATCTGCCTCCGGGTAACCGAAAAAAAACATTTAAAGAGCTTGAAATTTAAGATAGAATTATCATATTCGCAGTTGTTTTTTAAAAGGTGAAATCTCAAATAAAATAAAAATTTAGTTGATCTGCATAATCAGTATTCTTAAACCAAATTCTCTTAAACATGGATATTAAAATTGAGAATTTAACGAAAAAATTTGGCGGTCAGCGTGCTGTCGATAATATTTCTTTTGAAGTAAAAACAGGAGAGATCCTTGGTTTTTTGGGACCCAATGGTGCAGGGAAGACAACCACCGTGAGGATCATTACCAACTATCTAACACAGACTGAAGGAGAAGTTTATATAGGCGGAAAATCAATAAAAGATTATACGGAAGAGCTTAAGAAACATATCGGTTATCTTCCTGAAAATAATCCCCTCTATGCTGATATGCCCATGATAGACTATCTGGAATTTTCTGCTCTATTACAGGGAATTCCCAAAGAAAAAATAAATGAACGGATCATTGAAATGGTTCGCGTATGCGGATTGAATGCAGAAAAACATAAAAAGATCGGAGAGCTTTCCAAAGGATTCCAGCAAAGGGTCGGTCTTGCCCAGGCCATGATACATGATCCTGATATTCTTATTCTTGATGAACCGACAGCAGGACTTGATCCGAACCAGATCGTTGAAATCAGAAGGTTAATACGGGAGCTTGGCAAGGAAAAAACCGTGATCCTCTGTACACATATATTGCCTGAGGTTGAAGCTACTTGTGACCGTATCCTGATTATCAACAGGGGAAAGATTGTAGCCGATGGGACAGCCGATACCCTCAGAAAACAAGCCAAAGGACAGGAGATCTTGCTTGTTCGTATTGAAGATGGCGATTCGAATGAAGTCTTCGAAGCTGTCCAGGGATTACCTTCTGTTGCTATGGTTGATTTTGCCGACCGACAGTTAAACCGTTTTGAAGTTCACAGCCGTCCGGATACAAGCTCCAGAAGGGATATCTTTAACCTTTGTGTCGGGAAAAAATGGGTGCTGACAGAGATGACAGTCCATGAAGCTAAACTCGAGGATATATTCCGGGAACTGACGATGAATTAGCGTCTGGCTGCTAGCTTCTGGCTGTTGGCCACTAGCTGCCAGCTTCTTGTTATTAGATCTTAAATATCAGCTAATTATTCTTAATCTGTTATCTATTTAACGTAAATTAATTAAGTAAGAAACATGAGTTATAAAAATTTGGAGATTTGGGAATTAGCAAGGGATATGGTAATTGATATTCATAATATGACCTTAAAAAAATTAACCAAATTTGAGCTATATGAAGAGGGAAGTCAGAAGCATTTACGAAAATTAAGATAAACCACCAACTGAATAATAATAACCATAATTAAAACATAAAGACTCGATTATGAATACGATTTGGATAATAACTAAACGGGAACTTCAATCTTTCTTTGATTCGCTGATTGCGTATATATTACTGGTACTCTTTCTGGGCATCAGCGGATTTTTTACCTGGTTGTTCGGAAGCGACATCTTCCTGATCGGCCAGGCCAGCCTGAGAGCATTTTTTTCGATCGCTTACTGGACATTGTTCTTTTTCATCCCTGCCCTTACCATGCGTCTGCTGGCAGAGGAAAAAAGATCAGGGACAATTGAATTATTGTTAACAAAAGCGGTGACAGACAGGCAGATCGTGCTGGGTAAGTTCCTTTCAACACTGCTTCTGATCATTGCGGCTTTGTTCCTTACCCTGCCCTATGTAATTACCATTGCCAGCATTGGGAATATGGATGCAGGCGGCGTCATCTGCGGGTATCTCGGACTTGTATTGATGAGCGGGGTGTATATCAGTATCGGTTTGTTCACCAGTAGCATGACCCACAATCAGATTGTGGCCTTCCTTACTTCGTTGTTCATAGGTTTGCTCTTCCATTTGATCTTTGATCTGCTTGCCGGAAGTGCAACCGGTATCATAGGCCAGCTATTCAACATGTTAAGCATGCGCATGCATTTCGAAAGTATATCAAGAGGGGTGATCGATAGCAGTGACCTGATATATTACCTGTCACTGATCTTCCTTGGATTGTTTTTTTCAGAAGTATCGCTGGCAAAAAAGAAATAAAGCTAACTTAAAACGTATTCCTGATATGAAACTTAATAAGATCCAAATAACAGTTTTACTTATCGTGGCTATCATTGTTATCATCAATCTTCTGGCCGACCAGTATTATTTCAGGCTTGATTTTACCGAGGATAAACAATACACACTAAGCCGGGCAACCAAAGACATCCTGAATGATCTCCAGGATCCTGTAACCATTAAAGCCTATTTCTCAAAGGATATGCCACCCCAGCTTTTAAAAACAAGACGTGATTTCCAGGAGATGCTTGTTGAATACGGAAAATTATCAGGGAACATGGTGGTCTTCGAATTTATCAATCCCGGTGAAGATGACCAGACCGAGACTGAGGCTATGCAGGCAGGCATTCAACCGCTTCTGATCAATGTACGTGAGAAAGACCAGATGAAACAGCAAAAAGCTTACATGGGTGCTGTCCTGAATATTGGCAATTCATCAGAAATTATACCTGTGATTGAACCTGGCTCTGCCATGGAATATGCACTTTCCACAGCTATTAAAAAACTTTCTGTAACTGATAAACCATCTGTCGGATTGTTGCAGGGGCACGGTGAACCCGGAATAAATGAAATGATCCAGGTAAACACGGAATTAAGTATTCTGTATGATTTTGAACCTTTATTCATTACCGATACAACCATGATCCCGGTACGGATTAAAACCATTGCCATTGTCAGACCAACAGACTCGATTCCCGAATATCAGCTCGAACAAATCGACCAGTTCCTTGCCAGGGGAGGCAGATTGTTCATCGCTTTGAACCGGGTAAGCGGAAGCCTTCAAAATGCATATGGCAGTCCCATAACCACCGGCCTTGAATCCTGGCTTATGAATAAGGGTATCAATGTAAATGAAAATTTCGTTATTGATGCCAACGCTGTTAATGTTACCATGCAACAACAGGTTGGAAATGCTATTCATATTTCTTCCATAATTATGCCATATATTCCAATCATTACTAACTTCTCGGATCATCCGATAACAAAAGGGCTTGAAACAGTTGTCATGCAGTTTGTCAGTACGCTCAATTTTACAGGTGATTCCGGACTTATCTATACACCTCTTTTAACCACTTCGGAAAAATCAAATATTCAACCAGCTCCCCAGTATTTCAATTATCAACGCCGGTGGACCGAAAATGACTTCCCAATGCAAAACCTGACAATAGGTGCCGCCATTGAAGGTAATTTGGTCGATGATATTCACTCTAAAATGGTAGTCATTGCAGATGCAGATTTTGCAATTAACGGACCAAGAGGACAACAACAACAGCTGCAGGAAGATAATATCAGCCTGATGGTTAATAGTATTGACTGGCTATCTGATGATACAGGATTGATATCATTAAGAACAAAAGGAGTTACTTCACGTCCCATCAAAGAAATGGACGACTCAAAACGAACATTCCTTAAATGGTTGAACTTCTTACTGCCAATCTTCCTTATCCTGATTTATGGCTTTATTAGATTCCAGTTCAGGAAAAATCAACGGATTGTCAGAATGGAAGAGAACTGGGCATAAAAACATGATGTAAAATATATAAACAAAAAGTTAATATAATTATGGCTAATAAATTCAATAATAAAACGTTAGTTATTATTCTTGTAATATTGGTTGGATTATTCTTTGTCTCACGAATCATCAGGGAAAAGAGGTCTTCCGGTACCCTCAGAAGAGATCTTGTGCAAATTGACAGCTCACTTGTTACTTCAATACTTTTATACCCCAGTGCTGAAAATGGTGAGGAAATAATCTTTACGCGTACCGGTAATAACTGGACCGTAAAAAAAGGAGACTTTTCTGTTGGTGCAAATAATAATAGTGTGCAAAACATGCTCAGCGAGTTAACAATGCTTAGCCCTGAAAGGCTGATTGCACGTAGCCAGGAAAAATGGAGTGAATATGGAGTAAACGATTCCCTCGGTACCAGGGTGATCATGAAACAGGGAAAAAAGAACATGGTTGACCTTATAGTCGGCCGGTTCGACTATCAGCCCAGTCCATCCGGGTATAGAGGTTATGGTAATAATTATGGTTCAGGATTGACTTATGTCAGACTCTATGACGAACCAGAAGTCTACGTTGTCCAGGGATTTCTTGCCATGAGTTTTAACCAGACCTTTAACAATTGGAGGAATCAGACATTTCTGAATACCAATAAAAACAATATCACCTCTTTGTCTTTTGAATATCCGGCTGATTCCGGCTTTACTGCCGTGAAGACCGATACGATATGGACGATCAACGGCATTCGGGCAGTCAGTACTTCTATGGCTCAATACCTGAGCAACATTGCCCGTAAGTCAAATTCGTCATTTATCGATGACTTTTCTCCTGTTACATCCCCAGACTTCCAGTTAACAATTGAAGGGATTGAAATGAATCCTGTTATTTTAAAAGCTTATAAGACAGGGGTAAATAGTTATATCCTGAATTCAAGCCAGAACCCTGAAGCTTACTTCACCAGTCCTGCATCAGGTCTGTTTGGCAATGTTTTTAAATCAAAATCAGAGCTGACCAGAAAGGGCAATTCTTAGTCCAAGGACTGTTTAAAAAGTCACTTAATTTCATCTCTTTCAGATTAATGCATATCCCGTCCTGATAGCTATCGGGAGCTATCCGGGACGCTGATTCACGCAGAAATAATAAACTAAAAATAAGACTTCTGCGGAGATCTGCGTTTAAATTTGCAAAAATCTGCGAGAAGCCTTTAAAGACTTCTAAAAAGCTCATATATCCGCATACCGGACAGAGGGGGTGAAATAAGTCCTTAAGTTATACCGTTCATTAAGAGTTCGCAAAGTGTATGTAAAGATCACAAAGACAAGATAGTATCAAATTCAGCCTCAACATTTCTCCTGATATTTATTGACTATTGAGTGTAAGAGATGTATATCGTCTTCTCCCAATAACATTAAACGTTCCATAATCCTGTAATAGAGTGTGGGATTATCCTTTATCCCCAACTCTATAAGTATCTCATCGATTTTCCATCTTAATGCCTTAAGCCCATTTTCATTCCTGGATTCTTTTTCAGTTTTTTCTCCCTTAATAGCAAATCCGGATAGAATATATGCATAAATCATTACTGCCTGGGAAAGGTTAAGTGAGGGATAATCGGAAATCATGGGTATCTGTGTTACCAGATCACATTCCATAAGTTCTGAATTGGTTAAACCTGATTCTTCCCGGCCAAAAACAATTCCGATTGACTGGCAAGTGTTTCCTTTGTCCCTGATAATCTCCGGAAGCTCAGAACAATAATTATAATCTTCTCTGGCCGAACGCTTTTTAGCGGTTGTCCCAACGACAAAATCAATATCTCTTATTGCCTCATTCAAGGATTGGTAAACCGTAGCTTTTCTGAGTATATCTTCCGATGCATGGGCCATTTTAATTGCCTCAGCATTCAGATACTTACAGGGTCGTACAAGCCGTAAATTTTGAAACCCCATGGTTTTTATTGCCCTTGCTGCAGCACCGACATTTCCCGAAACAGCAGGCTCAACAATGATGAAGTAAAACTCCATTTTTTTTTGCTAAAATTATCAAATTATCACAAATGAGATATGTATAGAATCATGCAAGGAAGGAAGAATAAAAGAAAAGTTTAGGATTCCGGATTTAACTTGACCCGACACCCAAATACACTAATTCCCCAATTTACTGATATACCAATTTACTAAAATTCTTGTTTTTTATACTTTTGTATATATTCCGCATAGATGCTCGAAGAATACTATAAAATACTGGGAGTAAAAACAGGGGTTAGTCTGGAAGATATTAAAAAAGCTTACCGTTTCCTGGCAAAAAAATACCATCCTGATATCTCAGATGATCCCGATGCCGGTGAGAAATTCATTGAGATCACTGAAGCATATGAAATCCTGGTAAATCGTTCTATCCTTGAAACATTACATACTACTGCAGACTCAAAAGAGGAACAGAAATTCACCCATGAGTATTTCAGGAAAGCTGCAAGAGAAAAAGCAAAAATGGCAGCTGAGATGAGGTATGAGAAACTTCAGAGAGAACATGAGGCTTTTCAAAAAAGTGGTATGTATGACCTGTTTCTGCTATTAAATTATATTTTTCATGGATTCATCGTTGCTGTTGCTTTGTTTTTATTGATTTTACCTGTTGTTATAGCCATCAGAGATCATTTTTTCGGGACGTTCGTTCTCTGGATCATTGGAGGATTTATCTTATTATTTATCATTGCAAAAGGTAAATCTTTTTTCAGGTTAGGGTCTTTTTTCTATACGTACGAAGACCTGAAAGCTTTATTTAATCAGGAAATGGGCAAGGGTATCGAGTTGTGTGGATATTGTCCTGAAAAAAAAGCCGACTCGTATCCATATAAAATAGGTATGTTAAAAGTTCTGGATATTCAATTGAATTTTTTCGGATCTCTCTGGCATGATGCAAGATACAAAAGAACTTATACAAAACTGAGTATACCAAGAAGCAGAAAAGCATTTCGGGTTCATCAGGCAAGTTCTGTCATTAAAATATTTTCAATTTTATCTGCCCTTGTCCTTTTACCATTCGAAAGTTTGTTATGGAGGATTGCCGGAGGTATGATAGCCGGAAGCATTATTTCTTTTATTATACTGCTTATTACAAGAACAAGATCAAAAGTGTCCTATCTCCTGAACTGGAACATTTTAATCAAGATATTTCTTTTTATCTTTGTCCTGGTAATACTATCTGACTGGCATGCTTTTCCGAATATCAGACCAACTGAATACCTCGGAGCTGGTTTTATCCTCATGTTATTTTTCCAGGACATCTTTATGGATCTGATCATCAAGATTTTTTTAAGAAAACAAAATCTGATCAGGCCATTATTCAAACAACCTGCAAAAATTCAACAGATGGTGAATCAGGGGTATCAGAATTATCTT
>CAZGOR010000179.1:0-767 GCA_964527875.1 uncultured Bacteroides sp.
TCTTTCACAAATCCGCCGATGGATGCTACTTCGGCCACCCCCCTGGCGGATGTCAGGGAATAACGCACATAATAATCCTGGATCGTCCTGAGTTCCTGGGGATCCCAACCCCCCGCCGGATTTCCGTTTTTATCCCGTCCTTCAAGAGTATACCAGAAAATCTGCCCCAGGGCTGTTGCATCAGGTCCCAGTGCTGGTGTCACATTGTCGGGTAATGTTCCGGCCGGAAGTGAATTAAGTTTTTCAAGGATTCTTGTACGGCTCCAGTAAAACTCCACATCTTCTTCAAAGATGATGTAAATACTTGACAGCCCGAAAATCGAATTGCTGCGGATCGTCTGTACGCCTGGAATACCCAGTAGTGCAGTGGTCAATGGATAAGAGATCTGGTCTTCTATATCTTGTGGTGAGCGGCCCGGCCATTCAGTATAGACAATCTGCTGGTTCTCTCCAATGTCAGGAATTGCATCGACAGGAACCGGATTCCGCGGCAAAATACTAAGTTGCCAGTTAAAGGGTGCGATAGCTATACCCCAAACGATAAATACAGCCAATGCCAGGAAAGTGACCAGTTTATTTTCAAGAAAGAATTTTATGATTTTATTTAACATAACCTTTTGATTTCATATTATTCTAAAGAAGAAATACCCAGTGAACATTACCAGGGTGCAGGTTCATTCAGTATCCCGGGTATGATTGAAGCGAAAAAATCAAAAGGATTATCAGAGCAGGTAAAATTGCAGGCATGCCTGAAAATCAGGTATAGA
>CAZGOR010000179.1:777-7905 GCA_964527875.1 uncultured Bacteroides sp.
GCGGGTAATTTGTATTGTTCCGTTAATGAAGATTGATACTGATATGTATGATATATATCCTGTTCTGCTACATTATTCATATCCCTGAGATCAACAACGGGCTCATCAGTAGTGAGTATATTTAAAGATACAATATAATCATCATTTAGAAGGTAAGTGTCAACACTGTTGTCACAACAATCACAATCATGTTCACAGCAGGATTTTGCTTCACCTGTTATAGAGACAGAAAAAAGTTTTCCTCCTGAATAATGTTTGCTTACAGTTATCCCTGTGGTGGCAACAAGTAATATTAAAGAAATACTGATATGAAGAATTTTCCTTACCATTAAGAATTTTTGTGTCCGGAACAAAAATACCATATCAGTCTTAAAATGATTACTCCTTTATAAGAATTAACTTTAGATTAACATTGGCAGCTACAGATTATGAAAACATAAATGTGATATTATTATTACAAGGTTAATCCTTCCCTTTACTTAAACTGAACCAATCTAAGAATAAGATAAAGACGGTATTTGATAATTAATATAATCGTCCGATTATTTAATCAAGATTTCATTCACAAATAGTATACTTAATAATGCCTTTAAATATTAATGAATGCCAAGCTATACTTACTATTCAGGGGAAAAAATCGTTATAATAGAAAAGATAATTTGAAGTATTGAAAATTGATCTGATTTTTCTAATTTTAGAATTGAGTCTTAATTTTTTGAGATTTGCAGGCCCGCGAGGCGGATAACCTGCGACTGAATCGCTCCTAATCCCGGGGCGGTTCTTTAATTAGAGACTTTTAGAAATTCCAGTTTTTATTGTATAGAGATTTTTGAATGGCTCTCTATAATAGCCATTCCCTTATATCTTGAATAAATTACCGGAGCAATATTTTAATACGTATTGCAAAATCCGGACACACTGGAATTTGCAGTAACCTACAAATTCAAAATATTCCGAATGTTTTCTTTACTAAAAGCCTTTCTAATAACCTGGGATTTATAACTCTCTGCTAATTGTACATATCTGAGAAAGCTCTTTTCATTCTTATGACCGGAAACTTCTTTCACTACTCTTTCAGGAACACCTAAAATCAAACTGTTTGTTATATACGATTTCCTTCCAACATGTGTAGTTAGTATTTCATAAAAGGGCCTCTCTTCTTGTTTAAGGAAACCTTCGTAATACTTGGAAGTTTTGACCGGCCAGTCAAAATTTACAAATTCCCCAAGTTCTTTCAGATAATTATTCAGATTCTGGTTCGAGATGATTGGTATTGGGGTTTTAAAATCCTTGTATTTATCAAGTATTTCCTCAGCATATGATATGATCGGAACTGAAATCCTGGTTTGTGTTTTATGAGTTATAAGATTCCATACTTTTTCCCCATTTGCATTTTCTGAAATATCATTATGAGAAATCTTTTCAATATCGGAATATCTCTGCCCTGTCCAACACATAAAACAAAATACATCTCTTACTCTTTGTAACCTCTCGCTTTCTAAATCAGCATATTGTAATTCAAGTATTTTATCAATTGGCAGAACATATATTTCTCCTTCTTTATATGTTGTTTTTACATCGCTTAGATCAATGTTTTTAACGATTCCTTTTTTCATATAATAGCGCAAGAATGCTTTGATCTCCTTCAGGATTTTGACGACGGAATTATCGGTTAATCCTTTAACCTGAGTGAGATATTCTCTGAAGTCCTGGAGAAATTCCTCATCTATCCTTTCAATTTCTAATCTTATGTTATAGGATTTTGAAAAATCTTTTAAATGCTTATAAGCGTTTATATACTTCTTTTTAGTACTTTCTTTAACCGGATTGCCGTCACTTTTCTTGAGTTCCTCTAGAAAGGAATATAGAAGCTCTTCAAATGTTTCCTTTACCGGTTTATTTAAAATTTTATTAGCCAGGATTTCCTTTATCTCCCTTGGAGTAGTTATCCTCCCGTTTCTTTCATTATTATCAGCCAATTCTGTAACCTCTGATTTCAATTCTCGTAACCAGGTATTTTTCGCAGCACAATTATCCCTGTATCTCCGTGGATTGTATTCCTGACGGGAGCTATTCCAATATTTTTGAGCAATTCGTCTTTTAATATAAACCTGAATTCTTCTTCCCCGAGTGGATAGTTTAAGGAATATTTGTAAAGGTTTGTTGAGTAAATCATTCAGAGATTCTTCATCCCCGGCATTCCTAAATTCTGGAATATTTTTTTCACTAATTGCACCTTTGAGGTAAAAATTTACAGAAGCCATTGTAAATTTGTTTAATTTTTATCAAAGATACAAAATATTTGGATACAAAATTGGATACAATTCTGATGTTATTAATACTTTGTGATTTTTATTGGTATTATGTTTATATATTGAAAATTAATGTTTTAATAAAAATATCACAAAATATGTAAAACTAAGGAAAACAAAGATTAGAGTTCTTTCAGGGGAAAATACCTGCCAGCCGGCAGCTGGTATCAGCCCCCATCAGAATAAATCTTGTCGGGCAAGCAGGACAACGTCCTGGGGACCAGATTGCGGAAAAATTTAAAATCCTGTAAGGGCGCAATATGATCATTGTAATGCACATTTATTTCGCCCTTTCAGGAATCCAAAATACACCGATTCTATTACTTTATTTAAAATAATCATTTAAACCGGTACATAATGAAAGCAATGATATTAAAGTCTCTTACCAGCATGGAAGCAAACGATAAACCACTGGTTTTGACCAATATGCCTGATCCTGTTCCGGAAGAGAATGAAGTGCTGATAAAGATTATAACCTGTGGAGTTTGTCATACAGAACTGGATGAGATCGAAGGGAGGACACCGCCACCGGAATTGCCGATGATCCTGGGCCACCAGGTGGTGGGCATTGTTGAGTCAAAAGGGGAAAATGTGAAGATTCTGCAGAAAGGCGATAGAGTAGGAGTGGCATGGATCTGGTCTTCATGCGGGAAATGCCGATATTGTATGGAGGGAAACGAGAATTTATGTTCCGGTTTTAAGGCAACAGGCAGGGATGTTCATGGCGGATATGCAGAATATATGACAGTTCCTGAGGATTCTGCTTTCCGGATCCCGGATATTTTTACAGATGCTGAAGCTGCACCGCTTCTCTGTGCAGGCGCTATCGGTTACCGGTCGCTGAAGCTTACAAATCTGAAGAATGGCCAGAATCTTGGTCTGACAGGTTTCGGAGCTTCAGCCCACCTGGTTCTGAAAATGGCCAGGCACCGGTATCCGGATACTAAAATTTATGTTTTTGCGAGGAGTGAAAAGGAAAGGGTATTTGCAAAAGAACTGGGTGCTGTATGGGCAGGAGATACTGAAGAAGTGCCACCGGAGCTTCTGGATAGTATCATTGACACAACACCCGTCTGGAAACCTGTGGTTGAGGCGATGAAAAATTTGAAACCGGGCGGACGGCTGGTGATCAATGCAATACGTAAAGAAGATCAGGATAAAGATTGGCTGCTAAAGTTGGATTACCCGGAACACCTGTGGATGGAGAAAGAAATAAAAAGTGTTGCGAATGTAGCAAAAAACGATGTGAAAGAATTCCTTGAACTTGCGGCAGAGATCCCTATCAGGCCCGAGGTTCAGGAATATAAACTGGAAGAGGCAAACATTGCATTGATGGAGCTGAAGAACAGGAAAATACGTGGAGCGAAAGTTTTGAAGATAAGTTAATTACCTAAGGTTGCAGGTTTCAAGTTGCAAGTTACATGTTACAGGTTGAAAACTTAAAAGGCTAGGGCTCCTGCCTTCTCCGCCTTAAGGTAGATTTGGCAGGCAGAGAGGCTAAGGCGTAGGGAGTGTGAATGTTCTGCCGATTGTCAGTCAGCAGCCATATCCAACAGGTGTGAGTCGGTTAGTAAACCCGCTTGTTAACCGGGGTTAATGGTTCTCGGTTCTAGGTTCTCGGTTGGTGTGGGATTGGGGTGTGGGGATTTTTAACACGATTTACCCAGGGGGTAGTTCGGCTATGTTCATTTCGCAAGCTTATGAACATCACGCTTAAACTCGAAAAAAGTTATTGGCTTGGATAAGATCTTACGGTCTCTGTCAAGGATAAGCATGGTTGGAGTAGCATATAAATTATAATCGGATGCAGCCTTACCTTTCCATCCGCCAGGCTCATAGCAATTAATCCAAGGTAACTGATTTTTGTAAATTATAGTTTTGGCATCAGATAATTTTTTATCAATTGAAATAGCAAAAATTTCCATGTCAATTTCCCTGTCCTCTACATACCATTCTTTAAGTTTGGGTATCATGTTGTTACAGTGTGGGCAATCACTTGCCCAGAAAAGAACCAGTGTATAGTTATGTGCTAATTCAGAAAGTGCTCTCAGGTTACCTTCAATATCTTCAATAATGATATTTGGTGCTGTTTTCCCGATAGCCATTCTCTGATATGCTTCCAGACGCTTCCGCAGAAGCACTTCATCTTCTGTTTCACAACTTTCATCCAGGTAATTATCGGCAATGTGGTTAAGTACTTTCTCAAATTTGAATTGCTCAAAACCATCTATCAGATATTCAAGAACGAAATCAAATACCTTTGGATCCATATTTGTATTTGACAGTATATGATCCACTGCTTCGATGAAGAGATCTTCCTGGTCTGATTGCATCAGGCTGGGATTCCGGTATAATGAAAGGTAATTGATGATCTTTTGTGTATAAATATTGCTGTTGATTAACAAAGTATCTGTAAAATCAAGCTCATCAAAGAAATGTTCTCTCATATGGATAACCCGTTCCATTTCTGTCCAACTGCCATCAAGAAAAGGTGTTTTGTGCATTCCAATCAGCTTTGCTGCATAAGTGTTTGAATGTTTGGTGCACATTCTTTCAATAAGCTGTGACTGGTCATGTTGAACCTTATGAAACTCTGAAATAACCTGTTTATAAAATTGTGTTTCTTTCGGGTAATTATTCAGCAGCGGGTATACCTGATGTTTGCGATATTCAAGTTGTTCAAACTCTCTGAGAAAAGTATAATAGATTTTATTTTCTTCAGATTCAATGATTTTGAGACTATCAAAAAGAAAATTAAAATCAGATTCGATAAGAATATTTTCCTTATTAAATATGAGATCGATACGTGGAGACGACTCTCTCATATATTCTGTATGTTGATTCTTTCCAAGTATGAGACGGTAGAGTCCGGGAGGAAAATTTTGGGGAATGGTAAATTGAAAATCTGTTGAAGTTGATTGCAGACTGTCGACTGTATATAAATGATCACCACGAAACCTTGTCAGAATGATTTTATCTCCGGGCAGATTTATTATACTGGCAGTAATATTGAAAGATTGGGCAAATGAACTGAGACAGATCAGAACTGATATGAAGGAAAGGATAATTTTCATAAGTGAATATTTTAGCCACGGATTGGTTGCCTGCTAAAGGCTACACGTATATGTCCCGGGATTATTTACTTTGCAAATAATTCATGAATTAAGAAAGAATTCAATAAATGTAAAAATATTTAAATCTAAAATTTAAAAGTTAAATCTGCAATGCTTTAAATAACTATTCAGATAGCTGCATGGATGATCCCCCGTTTTCACTCCAGTTGATTGGCAGGTTGGTGATCAAAAGGTTCGATTTTATTAGTCAGGTCGATTTTGTTAATCATTATTAGTAAAATTGGCGTTTAAAAAAATATAAGACTGAATTTACTCCGAAAAGTGGTTTAAAAATAATAATATTTGACTAATGCTCTGATTAATAATGATTCACATAACCCTATCCTAAAAGCTGGGGTCAATGAGAATCAATAACATATGGGCTTTAGCCCCAAAATTATTACTTTTCGAAGTGGATTCAATAGTCAATTAATTAGAAAATTAATACATTGTGGTTTGTTGTAGGTATTGATATATTGAAACATAATTATAAATCATCTCACTCCTCTCCTAAATCCTCTTCCCTGAAGAGAGAGAAGACTTTACCTTTTCCCATTTCAGGGGAAGAGGGAAGGTTGAAAGGAGTGAAGTTATGAATCAAATTATTATTATGTATAAAGTATTTGTTTTCTTTCTTATATTATTCTTGTCAAGAAGCATTTTCTCTCAGGAGGAGATAAGTCTTTCAAAGCCTCTCCTGGAATTTTCGGATAAGAAACTTACCATACAATATGATATTCTTTATTCAAGTCCTTCAGATATTTTTATGGTTTGGATAGAGGTGCTTGATTCAAAAGGAAACAAAATCAATCCGGAGTCTCTTTCAGGAGACTTTGGTAAAGAAGTTAGGAGGGGTATGAATAAAAGGATCATTTGGGATCTGGGTATGGATCATCTTGTTATCGATGAACAAATATCAGTAGAAGTTAAAGCTGAAAAAATTATTTCTCCGGAAACAGCTGCTGAGGATAAAACGACAGATGAGAAAACGTATCATGAAACTAAAGAAGTATCTAAGTTTGATATGATATTGGCTTCTTTTATCATGCCAGGATGGGGCCAATCGAAAGCTTCAGAAGGCCGGCGATATTGGCTTACGGGAGTAGCTCATTACGGTTGTCTGGTTGGAGCTGCAATTTTTATTTGGAGATCGGAATATAATTATTCTATTCTTGAAATAAATAAAGCTGACAGACAGGGAATCACCGCAGCTGTTTTAGGTTTTTCAGCAACCGGTATCTGGCTAGCAAACATGATATGGGTAATTGCAACACCCCCACCAGGGGAAAAATCTTATTTATTACTTAAAGATCATAATATCAGGCTGGAGCCTTACGTAGATCCCAGTTTAAACAGTATGATGCTATCATTTAAATATACCTTTTAACTTTATTGAGAAAATGAAGTACAGGATCCTTGGTGTCTTTTTGATTTTTACTTTCTCGATACTGCCGGTTTTAGGACAAACATTAAACAGCGGAAAATCCTATATTCATATTAACACAAAAGAGAAAGAAGCCGAACAGATCAGGGATGATTTGCCTCCATCAGTTTCTATTGTTACTCCTTCATTACAGGGAGGAGCAGCATATACCATCAATGAGGAAATACTGACATTAGTTGGAAAAGTTTCAGATGAAAGTGGGATTAAGACTCTGTTTGTCAATGCAGAACCAACACCTTTGGGTGAAGACAATATCTTT
>CAZGOR010000180.1:0-7178 GCA_964527875.1 uncultured Bacteroides sp.
AATAATGGATTTCTGCTGTTCGGGCAATGTGTTTATGATCATACGGATTTTATTAACCGTATCCTGCAATTCTAGCTGACTTTCAGGATTCGGACCGGAGAATTCAGGTTCAGGAATACCTGCATCCGAAGAATGATTAAAAAATCGTATTTTCCTGGCTTTCAGTCTATCAAGGCAAAGATTACGGGTCATCCTGAAAGTAAATGCATCCAGATTTTTTATTTCATCCATCCGGCTTCGCATGTTCCAGAGCTTGATGAAAATATCCTGAACAACATCTTCTGCCTCGTGCGTATCTTTTAATAAACCCGATGCATAACGATACAGTTTCTGGCCAAGTGGCATAACCTTCTTCCTGAATTCTTTTGACTCCATTGAGCATATCCAGACTGATCATTCAAAGTTAGTAATTTTTACAGTGCTGAAAAAAATTGAGATTCATCAATCGTCATCTAGCATATTAAGATGTTCGAGTCCGTTGATTTTAGAAAGTTCCGCAAGTTCCTCAAAAGTAAAATCACCTGCTATCCAGACAAGAACATTATCCTCTCCTCCCACGATAATCAAAAGTTCAGCCATTCTTCCATTATTCTCACGGGCCACGATCCAGACATTCTGGTCTTTTTCCTTCACAACCACAAGTTCCTCGTAATCAGAAAAATCAAGATCTTTTTTCAGTTCCTCATAGAAATTCAATCCTTCCATCACCGAATCATTTTCCTGCGCGAGGACCTTAATTCCTGTTATTTTATCCAGGGGTTCATCCAATGCTTTTTCTTCCTTTTCAGTAGAAGAAATCAGTTTGAATATCTCTTTATTGATCAGAACGGTAGTGAATCCGTCTTTTCCCTGGTACTTATTAAACAACTTATCAACCGCGGGGTTCTGTGCCAGTATTATGACCGGGATCAATAACATTAAAGAGATCGAAATAATTTTTTTCATGACAATTTTGTTTGGTTAAACATTCATTTTATTGCTTTAAATGCAATTCATTTGAATGACGACCAATATGTCAATTCATTACAGAAAAAAACAAAAAAATATGATTAGATATAATACCGGGAGTAGTATCGCTTTAAGATTTTACACCAAAGTTTGCCACCTTTTCAAGAGCAATCATGAATTCTTCCGGTGGTCTGCATGGCCGGCGAGATTTAGCATTTGTAAAAACAAGAACAGTATTCCCGGTACATAACAGAGTGCCAGACTCATTGTAAGTTTCATAATCAAAACTGATCTTTACTGCAGGTTTTTCTTTTAAGATCGTTCGAACAAGCAATAAATCGTCATAAAGAGCAGGAGCAAGATACTGAATGGAAAGTGATTTTACCGGAAGAATGATCCCGCTATCTTCCCATTGTTTATAAGTGAAACCCAGATTGCGCAGCATTTCTGTACGTCCAACCTCAAAATAAAGGGCATAATTGGAATAATATGCATAGCCCATTCGGTCAGTCTCACCGTATCTTACTCTGATCTTTGTTTCAGTCCGGTACATCATCTCTGATCTCAAATTTATTTAAGCGGAGAATCCTGTTCTTCGGCCATTTCATTGTATACGATCTTATCAAAAAGTCGTGGAAAGACCCTGTTCAGCGGCACAAATAATTTACTTCGCCAAGTAATCAGTAAGACCCTTTTTTCCCGGATGATACCCCTGACAATCTTATCTGCAACATATTCCGGTGAACAAAGCTTTTTCTCCTTCAATGGTGATTCACCCTGAGGTATTCCATCGGGTCCCAGGGCATTTTTACGAATATTGGAACTAACAAACCATGGACCCACGATCATCACATGCAGGCCCTTTTTTATATTTTCTATCCTGAGGGTTTCGAGGAAACCAATGATTGCAAACTTGGAAGCTGAATATCCTGTTCTACCCGGCAGTCCCTTAAAACCGGCAATGGACGAAATACCGACAACGGAACCATGACTTTCTAACAAGTAAGGGAGTGCATATTTGGTGCAATATACCATGCCCCAGAAATTCACGTCCATAACCCGTCTAATCACATGCAGATCAAGGTCAGCAAATAAGGCACGCATGGAGATCCCTGCATTGTTTACAAGGATATCGAGCTTTCCGTATCTTTTGATGGTTTCATTAACAAGATTTTTGCAATCTTCTTCCTTTGTTACATCTGCATAGACAGGAAATATCTCGAATCCCTTCGCACCCAGTTCTTCTGCAATCTCCGGGAGTTTGTCTTTTTCAATTGAGCATATCACTGTCCGGGCACCATGCGATGCAAATTTTTTTGCTGTGGCAAGACCAATTCCGGATGAAGCACCTGTTACAATCACAACTTTACCGGATAATTGCCGGAATTTCATTTTTTCTGTTTTTTTGAAAAGTACGCATAAATATAATGCTTTTAGCTTATCCTGAATGGATATTCAAACTTAATCCTTTATAATGATAAAATAACCAATTCGATGAACTGTATATTTATTTTGCAGGATACTATTGCATAATTACCTGACAATAATAAATATCTCAATATCTTTATCTTTTGTTAATTCTCATTGTACGTTAAAATCTTTATTAAAAACTTTAGGAAAACAATTAATAGTTATTAAATTTGCACCCCGAATTAAACGGCTGAATCCGTAGCTCAGCTGGTAGAGCACATCCCTTTTAAGGATGGGGTCCTGGGTTCGAGACCCAGCGGGTTCACTAAAAAAGCCGGTCTGCAGGCCGGCTTTTTTAGTGAACCAATTAATTCCCTGTAATCACCTTCAGTGAACCGGGCAAAACTTTCAAATGCAGCAAGTCATGAAAAAAGATAGGGTCTCCGTCGATATGTCCGGTTATCTCTCCAATCCCTCTGATCTCTGCTTCTTTTATCCTTATAAGCTGTGAATACTTTGATCCATCAAGATTTTTCAGAAATAATCTGCATACCAAATAAGGAAACATAAAGACAGGAAATTTCTTAATGATATTAAGATCGATTAACCCATCTGCCGGATTGGCCTCAGGACAAATATGAATATTGTATCCCCACTGGCTTGTATTTCCGGCAGCTATCAGGAAAGCTGTTACTTTTTCATACTTTTCACCAAGCCTGATCTCATATTCTTTTGGATCATACCGGACCAGGACTGCCAGCAAACTTAATAAGTAAGCAAAAAAGCCGCGCATTTTCATTTTATCATACCTGTAGGACACAGCCGCACAAAATCCGACCCCTGCCATATGCATGAAAGGTATATCATTCACCAATCCTGCGTCAATCAATGAGACATTCAGCCTGTTGATAGCTTTAATTGCATCTGGTGGATTTAAGGAGATTTTAAGACTCCGGGCAAATCCATTTCCGGATCCAAGTGGTATCATACCCAGAATATTATCAGAATAGATCAGATACCTTCCAACATTATTTACTGTACCATCTCCTCCTACAGCAATAAAAATCCTGTATTCTTCTTTCTTAACCTGTACAAGCTCAAAAGTTTGTTCAGGGCTTTCAGAATAAATAATATTATATGTAAACTTGTCCTGATCGAGGAATTTATGAAGCAGCCGTTCCAGATCAATTCCTGATCTCTTCTCAAGTAACGGATTAACAACGAACAGAATGGTATCCTCAATTTTTGTATCAGGCATTACCGCTGATTAAAATCAGTAAAAATACCCTGAAGATATGCCAAACAGACTTTTTTATTATGATGTTGATAAACACCTTCTTCAACTACAAATCTTTCGGTCGGGAAATGATAAACAAGATATGACGTATCGGTTACAAAACCACATCCATTATGAAAAGAATAACAAGAATATGACGGCGTATTTGTATTAAGAATATCTTTACCAAAAGGATAATGACTGCTTGGAATGTCCAATTGCCCCAGGATTGTTTTTGGTAAGTCCGACTGGGTACCAAAATGATCATTTATTACACCTTTTTCTTTTAATGCTCCTCCAAGCCACAACATTGGAATATGAAACCTGCTCCGGTCATATTCAGTTATATTACCATACCTGTTGCCATGGTCGGCAAGCAAGATAATCAGGCTATTATCCCACCAATCTTTTGTTTTTGCTGCTTCTAAAAACTCACCTAAATGTTTATCAGTGTAATACAATGAATTATAAAACTTATCTCTATCGGTATTTCCTGTGTACACAGGATCCATGGGTATATCAAAGGGAGTATGACTTGACAGTGTCAGGCATATATGAAAAAACGGTTCCTTTGACCTGTCACATTCATCAAGTAACCTTTGAAAGACATATTCATCGGGTACGCCCCATTTGGAAAGATTTAAAGATTTGGGAAAATCAATGTCAGAGATAATCTGCTGAAAACCACCTATGATCAGATAAGATTTGATATGGGCAAAGTCAATATTGCCTCCATATAAAAACTTGGTATGATAACCTGATTTTTGAAGATCCCGGCTTAGAAATGGTAATGTCTGGGATTTGCTTTCAAAATGGATGATACATGTTCTGGGTAATGAAGGAATACCGCTAAGGATAGCAGAAATCCCTTTATCAGTCATTGTACCATTGGCATAGAAATTTACAAAAAAAAGGCCTTCCGGAATAAATTTGCTTAATTCTGGTGTCAAGCCCGGTTCGCCGTCAAGTTCCTGAATAACAAGACCACCGAAACTTTCCAGCAATATAATCACAATATTGGGCTGGTCCGTTCGAAGCACAGATGTTGATTGTTGAGCATCCGGATTTAGGTCGGTAAGGATTGATTTTACCTCCTCATCCGGTATCAATTTCAATTCGAAATTAAAACGTTCTCCTTCATTAACTGTATAAAGCAGATTCCATACAGGATTGATAGCAGCATGATTAGCAAATTCATTCCGGTGAAAATAAACAGTTCCTGTATTCAGAGGACTGATGCTTAAACTACCCCGGATTGGAATAATCAATAAAAACAAGATCAGGAGAAATACGAATAAGGATGCCGGTGAATATTTTAAATCAACAAACCTTACAGCCACCCATTTTTTGTAAAAGAAATACCAGAAAATAAACACAAATACTGCACATAAAATCAGTAATAACAAAAAATACCCGGTCTCCAGAGAAGCAGTCATCTCAGCAGGAGTACTGATATAATCAAAAATTGTTTTATCTATCGGAAAATTCCAGTACTGGTATGCAACAAGATTTGTAACATACAGGAGAACCAGTGGGATAAGGATGATCAGTGTAAACCATTGAATAAAATGGCGAACAAAATTTTTTCTGACAAATGAAGTAAAAGCGATAACCAGGGTGGGAATAACAAGAATATAACCGGTGAGCGACAAATCCATTTTCAATCCTTTCCAGAATATCAACAAGTTATCCTGGAAATTGATATCACCGGACAAGTCATGATAGTAGATCACAAAAATAAGTCTGAAAAATGCATGGACAATCATCCAGAATAGAAAATATTTTAGTAAGAAATATATTCTTTGTTTCATAATTATTAATAAATCAGATTTCCAAAGCTCCGGTCAATTCTTTTACCGCTTTTATTTTATGGTGCTCGCAATACTCTTTCATACCCTCTACAATTTTTACCGAGACCTGAGGATCAATGAAATTTGCTGTTCCGACCTGGATAGCTGCTGATCCGGCCAGCATGAACTCAATGGCATCAGCGGTATTCATGATTCCTCCAATCCCTATAACAGGAATATTCACAGCACGATAAGCTTCCCATACCATCCGAAGTGCAACAGGTTTTATGGCGGGGCCTGATAATCCTCCTGTAATGCCAGCCATAACAGGTTTTCTGGTTTCATGATTGATAGCCATGGCAAGCAGCGTATTGATTAATGATATGGCATCTGCACCTTCCCCTTCTACCGCTTTTGCAAATTCAGAGATCGAAGTGACATTTGGAGATAGTTTCACAATCAGTAACTTATGATATACCTTCCTGACTTCTCTTGTAACCTTCATGGCTGAGGAAAGGTGAGTTCCGAAAATCATACCACCTTCCTTAACATTCGGACAGGAAATATTCAGTTCAATTCCTGGAATTCTGTCCAGATCATTTAACTTTTCAGATACGTCAACGTATTCACGGATTGTTGAACCTGAAACATTTACGAAGATATTTGTATTATAATGCCTGATCTGCGGATATATATCGCTGATAAAATAGTCAACTCCATTATTCTGAAGTCCGATCGAATTAAGCATACCTGATGGAGTTTCTGCCATACGCGGGTATGGATTACCTTCTCTTTTGCTTCCTGTAATCCCTTTCACAAAAATGCCACCCAAAGAGCTTATATCAATAAAATCTTCATATTCGGGTCCGTAACCAAAAGTTCCCGATGCCGTTGTTACCGGATTCTTGAATTTTAATCCACCAATATTTATTTCCAGATTTACCATACCAGTTCCTTTGTATTAAATACCGGTCCGTGAATACAGATACAAAGATTTCCCCTGACTGTTTTCTGCACACAGCTGAGGCATGCTCCAAAACCACAAGCCATCGTATTTTCCAGAGATACTTCGCAACTAACATTTTTTTCTTCCGATAACCGGGCAACAGCTTTCATCATTTGCACAGGACCGCAGGCATATAACTGACTGTAATTCCAATGGCTGTCAAATAATAGAGAATGATCTGTAACAAGGCCCTTTTCCCCATGTGTTCCATCTTCTGTTATAGTATAAACCAGGCCCAGCTTTTCAAACTTATCCAGTTCAACCAAGTATGACCGGCTTCTTGCACCAAACAGAAAAACAGGTTGGATATTATTTTCAGATAGTACCTTCCCCAGAAATAACAAAGGAGCTATACCAACACCTCCACCTATAAGCAAAGCTTTTCCACTCCGGGGAATAGAAAATGAATTTCCAAGAGGATAAATAAGGTTTACAAAATTTCCCATTGAAAGAAGTGAAAGAGCCCGTGTTCCCCTGCCCACAATAAGAATTAACAAACTGATCGTGTTCTGCCTGTAATTTATATCATAAACGGAAAGTGGCCTCCTGAGAAAAACACCGGGTGAGTTATCAACTTTGATCTCAACAAATTGTCCCGGTTTTATTAACTGAAGCTTTTGAGGAGCTTTCAGCTCCAGAATAAAATAATCATCATTTATTTTTCTATTTTCAACTATCTCAAAATCATGAATATACTTCATCATATGATAAAAGTTATAAGCTCATAAAGATATTGCTTATAAATTGC
>CAZGOR010000180.1:7188-7891 GCA_964527875.1 uncultured Bacteroides sp.
ATAGAATTTTTGAGATCGTTGATCAAAACCTAAACAAATTATAAGCTAATTATTTCTAATTTATAATTTGCCGTCAAAGATATATAAGACTGATTAAATTTGGTGGATTTAAATAAAGAATAATATTAACATTGATGTAAGTTTCGTATAAACTCAGTTTTTATCAGGCCGGATTGTATTCTTCAAAGCTTTTATCCTTGTATATGATAATTATTCTTTCTATTTGTTGTTTTTTGTTTTCTTCCCCTGTTTCATTCTCTGAATCCTTTAATATCCCTTTATTCATAGCCTTTTCCCTTACCTTATGTTCCTTTTCCGGTTCTTCCCTTCTTTCTTCTTCCGATTCAAACATTTCATATTCCGTTTTGCTTTTTCCCCGTAACATCTCACCATCTCCTGTGATCAACCAGTCTGCACTTATTTCAGGAAATCTTGAAAGTATTTTTCGAATAAAATCAAATCCAGGTTTGTTTCTACCACCCATTACATGCGAAACACTGGATCTTTGAACTCCAATTTCATCTGCAAATTGTGATGAAGTCAACTTTAAATACTTTAATAATGAATTAAGTCTTTCAATCATGATTCTACAAATGTAAAAAATTTATAGTTTACATGTGTAAATTAAAAATAAATTATAAATTACTTTTGTAAATAATATTTATTATTTTAAGCATTATCTTTATTTAAATAAAGAAAGACC
>CAZGOR010000181.1:0-5626 GCA_964527875.1 uncultured Bacteroides sp.
AACAGGTACGATGATTATGATTTCAGCCGGTGCCTTTATTGAAAGTCTCTACCTGGCTGTTAATTTGGTTGAAGAATATGACGCGGAAAGCTACCTTGTTCAGCATCTGTCCGAACAAAAATACGCATTGGACAATCTGTTGGCCTCTGCTGAAAGTATGGCTAATGATCCGAATGTGTCGGCTACCATTGATCATCTCGATACTTTAGTGAATATATACAATCACCTTGAAACCACCAAGGAAAGTATGACAGTCAGAAAAGACAGCGCAAATAAACTGGTTATCGGGGGTGGGGAAAAAATATTGATGTCTGAGCAGGACTTCATGCAACTGAAAGAAACAGTATCAATGGTGAGAAATAATGTCGTTTCAAAAAATATTTAATCCGATCAATTATGAACACAATTAAATATTTAATCGCAATCACAATCTTTTCCTTTCTTTTTCCTTTACAGCTTTTCCCCCAGGAATGTACGAATTATCATAAATTGGGTGATTGTAGGATGGACCTGAGCAGAGGTTACAAGATTTACAGTCAGTCAAAAAGTGCTCCCATCACTTTTCAGGATACCGTTGAATTCAATATTGTATTTTACGGGCAGAAAGAATACATGTTATCATTCTGTACACACAGGAAATTTTACCCGGTCAATTTCAGGCTGCTTGATCCTGATACACGGGAAATATTGTATGATAATGCCCGGGATAGATATGTTGAATCACTCGGTATTGGATTTGACTCAACAAAACCGTTGATTATACAGATAAATGTCATAGCACGTAAAGCAACTCCTGAAGAAATAGAAAGTTATGTAGGATGCGTGGGAATGCTTTTACAATACAAACAATATCCGGAAAAGTCTGTAAACTTACAAATGTAATATAAAAAATCCGGATAAGCTATATATCCGGTCTCAGGGGAAAATAAGTATTTTACAACGGAAATGGTTGAATACATGATACATGAACATTACAATATCAGTACAAAATGTGATTATATATATTATCTACAAACAGACTGCTTATCTATTACCACTCCAGGGTAATCATTATTACCGGAATTTACAATAAACTTGACAAAACTGGAATTATGATTATTTATAAAAGTCTATTAATAATCGAAAACTGAATATTCCGAATATCTGCAATCCGTCTCAGGTGGATGTTTAGAAATTCAAGGATCCCCGAAAACAAAGAACTATCTTCTTAGAATAATTATAAATAATAAACTGCTCAAATACATTCCTGAATCTTCTTATACGATTTTTTATATATTTAAAAACCTGAGCTCAGTTGTCAATGCATATTACACTTAACTTGTAAACGCCTTATGCGATTGAAAGAGCTAAATGATTGAATAATAGATTTTTTTGTAGAGCCGCGCCGCGGCGCGGCTCTACAAATTTCTAATTATCAATATTGTTAATTTAATAGCACAACACTTGTAACTTATGATCTATTTCCGTCGGCTGAAGCCAGCGGCAATTGAATTTGAAATTATTAAACTTGTAACCTGTAACTTGTAACCTGCAACCTGACACATATGGTTGATTCCATTCATTCGATCCTCGACAAATTTGAACCGGGAGATAAAAGCAGTCTGATCCCAATCTTACAAGATGTTCAAAAAGAGAATGGATATATTACTTCTGAAGCAGTGGATCAGATATCTGCTCACCTGTTGATCTCCAGGAGTCAGATCTTTGGTGTGGCATCATTTTATTCGCAATTCAAATTTAATCCGCCCGGACGGCATTCCATTAAGATATGCCTTGGAACTGCCTGTCATGTACAGGGTGGTGATTTTTTGTTAAACGCTTTAAAATCTGAGATCGGGATCTCGCCCAACGAAACCACAGAAGATGGAAGGTTTGACCTGGAGAGGGTTGCCTGCCTGGGATGTTGTGCCCTGGCCCCTGTGGTCATGATAGATGGCATCATATACAGCAATATGTCGGTTGTTAAACTTAAGGAATTATTGAGTAAACATGAATGATTTTCCGACTCTTCAGCAAAAAGCTATCGTTGAATGGGAAGCACTTCAGCATTCTCCCGAACCTGTGATATATATAGGTATGGGCAGTTGCGGACTGGCTTCCGGAGCCGGAGAAGTATGGGAACGAACAAACAAAATCCTTTCTGAAAAAAAAATTAATGCCAGGGTATTAAAAGTTGGGTGTATCGGTCCCTGTTACCTTGAACCACTGGTTGATATACAGAGGCCAGGTTCACCGCGTGTGAGTTTCAATAATGTTTATGAACACAAGTTGCCAAGACTGATACCCGAATACCTTGTCAGTGGTACAACAGTCATGAAGCCTCTTGGTCATCTGGCAGAAGGGGATCAAATAATCGACGGTATCAAATCCTTCTGGGAACAACCGATGCTGAAACATCAGAAACGTATCGTACTCAGGAATTGCGGCATCATTGATCCTGAAAATATTCATCATTATATTGCGAGAAAGGGTTTTAGCGGGTTACTAAAAGCTTTTGATCTTGGTCCTGAAGGTGTGATAGAAGAGGTTAAAGTATCCGGTTTGCGAGGCAGGGGGGGAGCCGGATTCCCTACCTGGAAAAAGTGGCAATTGTGTCACGACAATAAAGCCAGCAAAAGATATCTGATCTGCAATGCTGATGAGGGTGATCCGGGAGCATTCATGAACCGTTCACTGATGGAAGGTGATCCTTATGCCCTGCTTGAAGGCATGATCATTGCAGCATATGCCATCCAGGCAAGTCAGGGTTATATCTATATCAGGGCAGAATATCCCCTGGCTATTGAG
Organism: uncultured Bacteroides sp.; assembly: GCA_964527875.1. Lineage (GTDB taxonomy): Bacteria > Bacteroidota > Bacteroidia > Bacteroidales > SM23-62 > LJUQ01. The sequence continues at coordinate 2,788 of CAZGOR010000181.1, forward strand.
CGGTTGAAGATAGCCATCCAACAGCTTTATCAATATAACCTTTTGGGTAAAAATATATTGAACAGCGGATTCTCATTTGATATTCGTTTAAAGGAAGGGGCAGGAGCATTTGTTTGCGGTGAGGAAACAGCCCTGATAGCTTCCATTGAAGGCCAGCGGGGCATGCCACGAAGCAGGCCACCCTACCCGGCCAGCTCGGGATTGAATGGTTATCCTACCAACATCAACAATGTGGAAACCCTGGCCACTGTTCCGAATATCATCCGTGAAGGAGGCCAATGGTTTGCCGGGGTCGGTTCAGAAAAAAGCCCCGGAACCAAAACATTCGCCCTTGTCGGGAAAGTACGCAGAACCGGATTAATTGAAGTACCAATGGGTACTACACTCCGGCAGATCATCTTTGATATCGGCGGTGGAACACGCAAAGCATTTAAGGCAGTCCAGACAGGAGGACCTTCAGGAGGATGCCTGTCGAAAGATTTCCTCGACCTACCGGTTAATTATGAATCACTTACAGGTGCAGGATCTATCATGGGATCAGGCGGACTGATTGTGATGGATGAAGATACCTGCATGGTTGATGTGGCTAAATATTTTCTCAATTTTACCAGCAAGGAAAGCTGCGGTAAATGTGCCCCTTGCCGCATCGGAACCAAGCGCATGGCTGAGATACTGGAAAAAATTACCCGCGGTGAATCTGATGAGGATGATATCGGCTTACTGGAAGAAATTGCACAAACAGTAAAAAATGGTTCCCTCTGCGGCCTTGGCCAGACCGCACCCAATCCTGTCCTGACAACCCTGCAATACTTTAAACACGAATATGATGCACATGTCGTGGATCATCGCTGCCCTGCAGCAGTTTGCCGCGACCTGGTCGTATATAGGATTATTAAAGAAAAATGCACCGGTTGTCAGCGATGTGTCGATGTTTGCCCGACAGGAGCCATTACCGGACCAAGAAGTGAACCTCATAATCTTGATACGGAGAAATGTATAAAATGCCGGGCTTGTTATGAAGTCTGCCGGTTCGATGCAATTGCAGGTGACGCTATCGTCATTGAATGAAAAAAAGGATGATATAAACATAAACGATGAAAAGGATCAGTAATAAATATATTACAGCTACCATTGACGGAGAAAAAGTCAGGGTCTGGAAAGGTTTGTCAATACTCCAGGCTGCAAGACAGGCAAAGATTTATATCCCCGCACTCTGTTACCTCGATAATCTGAAAGCTTATGGTGGCTGCCGACTGTGCATTGTTGATGTAAAAAACATGAAAGGATTTCCGACCGCCTGCACCACTCCCATCGAACAGGATATGGAAATCAGAACAAAAACCCCTGAACTTCAGACTTTGAGAAGTGAAATACTGGAACTTATTCTTTCAGAACATCCATATACCTGCCTGGTTTGCAAGGATAAAGAAAATTGTACGGATTTCATGTATACGACAAGAAAGGTCAGTACAATTACCGGTTGTAATTTTTGTCCAAGAAATGGAGATTGTGAGTTACAGAAGCTTGTTGATTATCTCGGCCTGAAGGAAATAAAATATCCTGTGTACTACAAAGGTATACCTCCTGAAAAAAACAATCCTTTTTACGACCTCGATTATAATCTCTGTATACTCTGCGGGCGTTGCGTCAGGATCTGCAATGAAGAAAGAAACAGCCAGGTTCTGGCCTTTATTCAGAGAGGCAACGAAACCATCATCGGCACAGCATTCAATGAATCCCAGAAAGATGCAGGCTGTGAATTCTGCGGTGCATGCGTGGATGTTTGTCCTACCGGCTCAATCTCTGAAAAAATGGGTAAATGGGCAGGCCTTCCTGATAAAACTACTGAATCAACCTGTATATTTTGCTCTGTGGGATGCAAAATCAATATCAATGCCAGGGGAAATAGGGTGGTAAATATAGGTCCCAGGCCCGGGGCCAGAACAAATCCGCCACAGATATGCCTGCGCGGAAAATTTGTACCTGCTGATATCAACCACCATCCATCAAGACTTACCACACCATTGATCAGGAAAAAGGATAAATGGGTGGAAGTGAATTGGGATGAAGCTGTAAAATACACAGCCGGTAAGCTTAAAAAATACACGGGAAACAAGTTCGGGATGATCTGTTCACCGCATGATACTATTGAAGATAACTATATACTGCAGAAATTTTCCCGTAAGGTTATGAAGTCCAATAATATAGATCTGTTTTTATCCTATCCTGACAGGGAAATCTTTGAACAACTGCATGCACATTATTCGGTTTATTCCCCACCCGGAATCGATGAAATCGAAAAAGCTGATACACTTTTCGTGCTGGGTACCGATGCTTCCATCTCTCACCCATTGGTGGAAAACAGGATCAGAAAAGCATTTAATCTTGACAAACAGATCATCTATGCAAATGCTTTCAATACACGTACTTCCGATTTTGCCACACAGAATATAATATATACACCGGGGGAAGAACAGACTTTCCTGTATGCATTATTATCAGAACTGGCCGCTAAAAATATTTCTGCCTTACCTGAAAAATTTACCAAACACTTCAACAAAAAAGATAAACTAACAGCACTGAGTTTATGTGGAGTTACTGAAACCGAAATCAGCCAGGCTGCCGGTTGTCTTGATCGTTCCGGAAACCTCTTAATCATCGCGGGAGATACAGTTCTTCGCAGTGCCTCAGGCAGGGACAATCTTCACATCCTTAAAAACATTCATGCTGTTAAGAAAATAAAGCATAAATGTAATCTCTTGTTCCTGCAATATGAAGGCAGTCTGCATGGAGGCGTATTTGCCGGCATCCATCCTGACATGTTGCCCGGTTTTGATCA
>CAZGOR010000181.1:5636-7885 GCA_964527875.1 uncultured Bacteroides sp.
CCTGATAATGATAAGCACCTGGATAAATGGAATCATAACTGGCAGGTTAGGTTAAGCACAATCCGTGGCCTGACCTCTGACGAAATGCTTGGCAATATCGGGGATGATGGGATTTCAGCTATGTTTGTTGCCGGAAACATACCAGCTCCTCCGGAACTGGAAAATCTGAAGTTCCTTGTACAATTCAATATGTTTCAGACCGGATTGTCAGAATATGCCGATGTGCTCTTTCCTGTTACCAGTTTTCTTGAAAATGACGGTCATACATTAACAATGGATGGCCGGCTTAAAAAGATAAAAAAAGCCGTTCCTGCTCCGGAAAGTATCAGGAACATTGCCCGGATCATCTCAAAGCTTGCCGAAACAATGAGGGAAACAGGATTTTCAGAAATCAAATCAAAAGATATTCTGAAGGAAATACAATCATTTACCGGTTCTCCTTCCCCTGAGCCTGAAAAGCAAATTTCAAAATTCATACCTGTCAAACCACAGCCAGGAAAGGCAGATAAAGATTTTCCGGTAAGGTTGATCCTTGATCATAATCATTTCAGATACAGGGGTAATAGTCTGACTTCCCTGGTTGAGGATCTGAAAGAGGTTATTGATGAAAATATACTGGGATTATCCCCTCAACTTATTGAACTGTACAAGGTGCAGGAAGGGGATAAGGTTAAGGTTATAACTGAATATGGTGAATCTCAAAGCATCATAAAATCTTTACGGGCATTGAATGGAAATACAGCCCGTTTATTTCCTGATTGTAATGATATTTTACTTTTAACAGGCAGGCTCAATCCGGATCAAACCGTGGTCAATGCAAGAATCGAAAAAATCTGATATGACTCAAATTCTCGACAGAATTGAAATAGCACCCAATGTTCATGTGATTACAGTAAATGCCGGTGAAATTGCTAAAAAAGTAGAGCCCGGACAATTCATCATCATCATCCCCGATGAATTCAGCGAAAGAACCCCCATCACTGTTGCTGACTGGGATTCAAAAGAAGGGACACTGACATTTATTTTTCTCGACATTGGTTCCAGCACCCGGAGGCTTGCAGAACTGAAACCGGGAGATGAGATCTATTCACTGACAGGTCCGCTCGGGCAATCTTTTGAGATCGGTAAGATCGGTACTGTAGGCCTGATAGGAGGATGTTATGGCATCGGAAGCATATATCCGGTTGCCCGGGCCCTGAAAAAGAAAGGGAATAAGATCATTTGTTATTCTGAGGCGAGGAGTAAATTCCTGCTTTACTGGAATGAAAAACTGGAAGATGTCTCGGATGAAGTCAGGTATGCCACTATCGATGGATCACTTGGTTACAAAGGACATGGTGCTGATCTGCTTGAATCTGATCTGAAATCCGGAATGAAATTTGACCGGATCATCGCTGTTGGTTGTACATTTATGATGTATCATATCTCTCAGGTCACACAACCATATGAAGTAAAAACCATTGTCAGCATGAATCCGATCATGATTGATGGAACGGGTATGTGCGGAGCATGCAGGATAGAAGTTGAAGGAACAACAAAATTTGCCTGTGTCGATGGCCCTCATTTTGATGGCCATAAAGTCAACTGGAACCTTGTCCTGGCCCGAAGAAAGGCATATCTTGAAGAAGAAATCGTTTCAAAGGAAAGACAACGTTATGGCCAAGATTAATCCTGTCAAAACACCCATGCGGGAGCAGCCACCCGAAGAAAGGATCCATAATTACGATGAAGTCCCGTTCGGTTATTCTCCCGATGAAGCCGTGCTTGAGGCCAAACGATGCCTGATGTGCAAAAAACCGGTATGCATCAGTGGATGTCCGGTAGAAATTGATATTCCCGGTTTCATACAGCTCATTGCAGAAAAAAAATTCAAGGAAGGGATCAATCTGATCAAGGAAAAAAATATTCTTCCGGCCATATGCGGACGTGTCTGTCCGCAGGAAGAACAATGTGAATTAAAATGTGTAATGGGCATTAAACATGAACCTGTCGCCATCGGACGGTTAGAGAGGTTCCTTGCCGACTGGGAGGCAGAACAGGGATTGATTGATCTGCCACCCAAACCGAAACCTACGGGGAGAAGGATTGCTGTCATCGGGGCAGGACCGGCCGGTATTACAGCAGCAGCCGACCTGGTACGTCTGGGCCATGCAGTCGATATGTTTGAAGCCCTGCATCAACCCGGAGGTGTACTAGTATATGGCATACCGGAATTCAGGCTGCCAAAAGAAATTGTTTTCAGGGAAATC
>CAZGOR010000182.1:0-7771 GCA_964527875.1 uncultured Bacteroides sp.
AACCTGTAACCTGTAACTTGCAACCTGTAACTTGCAACCTGTAACCTGTAACCTGCAACCTGTAACCTGTAACTTGCAACCTGTAACTTGCAACCTGTAACTTAAATTATTTTCAATGGAGCAAATTAAAAAAGCCCTTAATGAGTCTGCGTTGATCAGATGGCTGGTCCTTATATTGGTTAGTTTTTCAATGGCTGCAAATTATTATTTCTATGATGCATTATCTCCCCTGAAGCAATATATGGGTGAACATCTGGGATTTAGTTCAACCGATTTTGGAAGATTTATATCTGCCTATTCATTCCCGAATATATTTCTTGCCATGGCTGTTTTGGGAGGTATCATTACCGACAGGCTTGGAATCAGGATCACCGGTACAACATTTTTATTATTGATGGTATTCGGATCATTTTTTACGGCTTACGGAGCATCGGATTTTTTTAATGATGGGGGACCAGGTTATGATTTTTGTCAATCATTTTTCCCGGGATGGTCACCGGCTTTAAAAGTCATGTATTTCGGATATTTCCTTTTTGGGCTTGGAGCGGAGACGAGCATTGTTGTCATAACCAAGATTGTTGTCAAATGGTTTAAAGGTTTGGAGATTGCATTGGCTCTGGGAATTAATTTGGCCATTGCGCGGCTAGGGGCGGCAATGTCTCTGATTGTCACGCCGGCATTGGTGAGTCCTAACTGGACGACACCCATCTGGTTCGGCATGTTACTGCTTTCAATCGGTTTTGTCTTCTTTGTTTTTTATGTACTTATAGATCTGAAACTTGACAGACAACGGAAGATAGATGTAACGGAGGAGGAAAGGTTCAGGATCGCTGACATTGGGAAATTACTGGTTAACAAATCCTTCATTTTTATAACGTTATTGTGTGTTACTTTTTATTCAGCAGTGTTTCCTTTTATTAAATATGCACCTGATTTGTTGCATAATAAATTCGGATTGACAATTTCGAGAGCCAGTACCATAACTTCCATGGTATATTTCGGGACGATTCTATTTACTCCTTTTTTCGGTTGGTTTGCTGATAACAAAGGCAAAAGTGCATCGATTATGATTTTTGGTTCGTTGTTACTGATTCTCGTTCATTTAAGTCTCTCGCTTACAATGATCACTCCCTATATTCCTATGTTTATTCTCGGCATTGCCTTTTCCCTCATTCCTGCTGCCATGTGGCCTGCAGTTGCCAAAATAGTTAAGGAGTCACGTCTGGGAACGGCTTATGGCCTGATGTTTTCAATCCAGAATCTCGGATTGTGGGCCTTTCCGATTCTGATAGGCACGGTGCTTGACAGGTCGAATCCCGGGGTAACTGCTGAACTTGTGGCAAAAGGGGAAGCGGTATATAATTATACAAATCCTGTTTTGATGCTATCAGCTTTGGGACTTGTGGGATTGGTATTTGCATTATTACTCAGAAGAGAGGACAAGACGTCGGGATATGATCTTGAACAGCCGAATAAACAGGATTCAAATTAGTCAAGTTCGATGAATTGATCTCTTTCGGCACCCACACCGACTATTTTTACAGGCACATTTGTTTGCTCCTCGATGAAACGAATGTAATCACGAAGTTCGGAAGGCAAATCATTTTCCGATCTGATATTTGAAATATCGGTTTTCCATGATTTCATTTCTATATAAACAGGTTCAATCTTAGTCTGGATATCAAAGGGCAATTCTTCAGTCAGGCTACCATTGATTTTGTAAGCGGTGCAAACTTTTATAGTATCGAAGTGTGATAGCACATCTGTTTTGGTCATCATGAGCTTGGTGACACCATTAAGCATAATAGCATATTTAAGGATGGGCAGGTCAAGCCATCCGCATCTTCGCGGGCGGCCCGTGGTTGCTCCATATTCATTACCATACTTTCTCAGTAATTCACCAGTCTTATCATTTGATTCTGTTGGGAATGGACCGCTTCCAACTCTTGTGCAATATGCTTTGAAAACACCCATTACCTCACCTATTTTTGAAGGTGAAATGCCCAGACCCGTGCACGCTCCGGCACAAATTGTATTTGATGATGTAACAAAGGGATATGATCCGAAATCGATATCCAGCATAGTACCCTGGGCACCTTCAGCCAATAAGGATTTTCCTTCTTGTAAATACCGGTTAATGAGGTATTCGCTGTTTGCCAGATCGAATTTTTTTATGGTATCAATACCTTCAAACCAGCCTTTCTCATATTCGGCGATATCATAATCAAAAGAATATTGTTTCAGGATTTCCTGATGTTTTTTTGTAAGAAAATTATACTTTTCCTGAAAGTCATGACTGATAATATCTCCTGCACGCAGACCGTTTCGACCTGTTTTATCCATGTAAGTGGGAGCGATTCCCCTCAGTGTGGAACCGATTTTAGTCTTACCTTTTGCAGCTTCAGATGCAGCATCCAATATCCTGTGCGTGGGCATGATCAGATGTGCTTTCCTTGAGATCATAAGCCTCCCTTTAAGATCAACACCCATCTTGTTTATGGCATCTATTTCAGCATTAAAAGAAATGGGATCAAGAACAACGCCATTACCAATGACATTGATGCTGTGCTCCCTGAAAACACCGGAAGGTATATTGTGAGAGATGTGCTTGAGATTATTGAATTCAAGCGTATGTCCGGCATTCGGTCCTCCCTGAAACCTGGTTATCACATCATACCTGGGTGTCAGGACATCTACAAGTTTGCCTTTACCTTCATCACCCCATTGAAGGCCTAATAGTACATCTGCTTTCATTGATAATTCCTTAATGTTTAACGGGGTGTGAAGGTACAAATTATTTGGTTATTTTTTTTGAACAGGGGAGGAATTAATTAACGAAGAATTCACAATAGAAGAAAAAGGCATGAAGCGGAATGCTGAATGATGAATTATGGGTGATGGGTGAGGGAAATGTTTATACAGAAACAAGTCATCCCGACGAGCGAAGCGAGGAGGGAACTCGTTATCCCAATAAAAAAGTATAGATTTGGATTACGTCATTCAAAGAAACTTCGAGATTCCTCAGTCGCTCCGCTCCTTCGGAATGACTCGATTCTAAAGACACATGCAACAAACCAACTACTTATCGTCGGATTTTGAGGTGCCGTAAATATAGAGAGAATGGTGTGTGGGAATAAAGTTATTCAGTTCACTGGCTGTTTTGATGATTTCGTCGATCCTGGGATCACAAAATTCAATGACCTTGCCTGTTTCAACATCAATCAGATGGTCATGCTGCATACAGTGATATGCCTTTTCGAATTGTGCGATATTTTTACCGAACTGGTGTTTTATGATAAGATTGGCGTCAAGCAGGAGTTCAACAGTATTATACAAAGTGGCGCGACTAACCCTGTAATTTTTATTCTTCATAAAAATATAAAGTGATTCGATATCAAAATGTCCGTCGCGGGAATAAATCTCTTCCAGTATCGCATATCTCTCAGGAGTTTTCCGGTGTCCTTTTTTTTCAAGGTATTCAGTAAAGATATTCTTTACAGTTTCTTTATTATCTTCATTCGTCATAACTTAGTCTAATTAAAAATAATTACAAAAATATATAACTTTTTTATAATAATTAACCTATTGTGTGAATAAAAGACCAGGTAATTGAATTATGATTTTTTTAGAACCGCACTGCAGTGCTAAAAAAATTATATCTGAATCCTTGATTAGAATTCTAAAAGCACTTCAATAATACATGTTCCCGGATAGATTTTAGCACAGTTATTCTTCCATTGTCTCGACCCGGTTCACAGATTCCACACCTTTGATCTTGCTGAGGTTCATGATCAGGTTATTCAGGTCGGCAGTATTGTGCACATAGAGATCGATGGTTCCTTCAAAAATACCGTCATGGCTGGCCAGATTTATATTCCTCATGTTCACTGAGAGTTCTTTTGAGATGATAGTGGTTATATTATTATATATGCCGAATTTATCAAGGCCCGTGATGCTGATCCTGACAAGATAGGAGAGTATTTTGTGGGTTGTCCAGTTTGCGGGAATGATGCGGTTTGCCTGGCTTGACATTAATTTAATGGCATTCGGGCACTTGTTCTTATGAATAATGATTGTATTATCCTGACTTCTGTAACCAACCACATTATCACCCGGGATAGGATTGCAGCATTTTGCCAGTGTGTATTCCTGTTCTTCCACATCAGGATTTTCTCTGATCATATAGGCCGATCCGGGATTTATTTTAACTGTTTTAGCAGGCTTTTTTATTTCTTCTTTTTTACTTTTCGAAGTGAGCCCGAGCTGCAACTCCCAATAACGGATCCATTTATTCTTGGTATTCCTTTTAAGGATTTTTTTCAGATCATCCAGGGTAATCATTCCACTGCCGATTTTACTGTATAATTCATCTTTTGAAACGACTTCGTATTCGGGCAGTAATTTTTTGAAAATTCTGGAGCTGGGCCTCAGGTTCAGTTCCTGCAATTTTTCCTTAAGTAACTCTTTGCCAATTTCAATCCGGTTTTTTATTTCTGCTTTTAATGCTGATTTAATAGCTGATTTTGCTTTGGCTGTAGTTACATAATTCAGCCATTCCGATTGGGCTTTCTGATTATCAGAGGTCAGGATCTCGATCTGGTCACCACTGTTCAGTTCATGGTTGAGCGGGACCAGTTTATGGTTTATTTTTGCACCGATAGCTTTATTGCCGATTTCCGTGTGGATCTCATAAGCAAAATCGAGTGCAGTAGAATTTTTTGGCAGGGTTTTAATTTCTCCTTTGGGTGTAAAAACAAGAATCTCTGATGAGAACAGGTTGAGTTTAAATTCATCAAGAAATTCCAGTGCATTTGAATTAGGATCTTCCAGTAATTCCCTGATCCTTTTGATCCATTTGTCAAGTTCAGAACTACCTGATGAACCAGTTTGTTTATAATGCCAGTGTGCGGCGAATCCTCTTTCTGCAATTTCATCCATACGTTTGCTTCTGATCTGTACTTCAACCCATTTGCCAAAAGGTCCCATAACTGTCATATGCAGTGCTTCATAACCATTTGCTTTAGGGGTTGATACCCAGTCCCTGATACGGTCCGGTTTTGGCATGTAGGTATCTGTAACAATGGAGTAAATATTCCAGCATTGTGTTTTTTCAGGGATATCGGGCAGAAGGTCAAACACGATTCTGATCGCGAGAAGATCATATACTTCTTCAAATAGAACATTTTTTAGTTGCATTTTGTTCCAGATAGAATATATTGATTTAGGTCTTCCCGATATATCAAAGGTAAAGCCTGCATTTTCAAGTTTATTGATGATCGGGAGAGCAAACTTGTTGATCATTGACTGTCTTCTCTTTTCATTATCCTTTACCTTATTAACAAGATCCTGGTATAATTTCGGGTATCTGTATTTCAGGCTCAGGTCTTCAAGTTCGGTTTTAATAGCATATAAGCCCAGACGATGGGCTAGCGGGGCATAAAGATAGATTGTCTCACCCGACATCTTGATCTGTTTGTTCGGCGGCATGGAATCAAGTGTCCGCATATTGTGCAGGCGATCAGCTAATTTAATCAAAATGACCCTGACATCATCGGAAAGAGTCATCAACATTTTCCTGAAATTTTCAGCCTGTAAAGATGAATGCTTATCAAAGACATCAGAAATTTTTGTCAGACCATCAATAATAGATGCAACTTTTTTCCCAAAATGATTCTCAATGTCTTCAATGCTGTAATCTGAATCTTCAACCACATCATGAAGCAGTGCACAAATAACCGATTTTGGTCCGAGTCCGATTTCCCGTGTAACAATTTTTGCAACTGCTATTGGATGAAGGACATAAGGTTCCCCTGACTTTCTTCTCATGCCCTTGTGTGCTTCATAGGCAAATTTGAAAGCCTTACGGATCATTCGCTGATCTGTTTTCGACTCACATCTGTTACAATTCTGTAAAAGGTCTTCAAAATGAGATTGAATCAGATCTTCTTCCGTTTTAGTTAGGATACTCATCTCAAATAATCAATAAAATCAAGTATGTTGTATAGTGATATTGAAAATATTAATAAAAAGTTATTGTATTCCCTGAACTTCTTGAGCGGGAAATAAATAACCCGTAACACTTCTCTTAAAACAGCATACTGCAATACAGGTTAAATTCAAGTGTAAAATTAACGATTTTCTGCTATTCAGCAGAATTTCTGTCATGGATAAAATAATGTAATTGTTCCTTTTTTCTCGAGGATTATATTTCCCGAGGTAGTAATTTTCAGATAATAAATATAAACTCCCGGTGGAGCGTTTTTCTTCCCGTTGACTTTTCCATACCAGTATTCATCTGCATTGTTCGTTTCAAATACTTTTGATCCCCACCTGTCATATACTGCAAAGAAATAAGATTCAGGGCGGAAGGTCAGGATGGGCTTTATCTTGTCATTATATGAATTACCGTCAGGTGTAAAAGCATTGGCCATAAAAATCTCAGGTTCAATGGATATGCAAACCCTGTTGCTCCGACTGTAACCTTTAATTCCGTATATGTTGTCATCATTTTCTTCAGCTTCAATATAATAGCAGACTTCATCATCGACGAGGTTTTCATTATCGATCAGGCGTCCCAGGTTATCGGTGTATGTGTTTGAACCAAAAAAAAGGCTATCGATCTTTTCGATTCCAAAACTATTGGTAATTCTATAAACATTGTAGTATTTGACACCGGCCAGCCAATTGATATAATCATCCCATTCAAGGGTCACCAGATAATTTTCTTCGGTTGCCTGAAGTACAATATTACTGGCAGTATTGGACTTTATGACAGGATTTTTTTCGGGACAGAGATCAACGGCAGCAAGTTGAAGATATGATTTTTTTTCAACTGAAAATACATCGTACGTATGGGTAAGAGTGTTTGTTGTTATATCATTAAATTCAACCACAGGCACAACAATTTCGGAAGGTGAATTTCCATAATAGAGTATAAAATTATTCAGCTCCCTGTTTGGATCGATGCTAAACTGAAGCTGGATCTTATTATCCGTGGTAACAGTTGCAAAGTCAGCATTTATGTATGATGGTGGAAGAGCACGATCGGTATTGATACAAATCTTGTTTGAATAGGACGAAAGGAAATGGATGTTCTCAGCTTCAATAATGAAACAGTATTCTGAATTTTGCTGTATATCGGTGTATTCATAATATGATGTGTCAGGATCCAAAGAGGAAATAATGGATTTTGAACCATCATTATCCCTGACATGTATATTATATGATACCAGATCATTACCCCAGCCGATATAGGGTGTCCAGTTTATCATAATCCGGTTATTACAGGAATCATAGGCAGTACTGCAAAAGATTGTATAATGGTAATCTGCCAGCGGACTTGTATCTTCGGCATACAGAGTGGCAATGGTATAAGGCACGGGGCGTGAACCAGCTTCTGAATCCTGATGTCTATATGTTGTTTCTGAAATATCCAGTGTGTCAAGCGCAAAAGCTGCCAGCGAATCCGGACCTGTCCTTCCTTCATAAACAATATATTTTTGAATCCCTGGAGAAGTTACCGAATCCCAGCTGATCAAAACATCACCTGAAGCTGTATCTACACTGACGAACTTGATCACCGGGGTATCAGGTTTTGTCTTCTGTGGATACAAAGAAAACAGGGACGGTGATAAAAGGATGATCAATATGACAAGTCTGATTATCACTTCGTTTTAATTCAGTTGTTAGTTCAATTGTTAGTTCAGTTGTGCTTCGGTTGTTAATTCAGTTGTTAATTCAGTTGTTAATTCAGTTGTTAATTCAGTTGTTA
>CAZGOR010000183.1:0-7705 GCA_964527875.1 uncultured Bacteroides sp.
AGCATTATCACTCACTCCTTCAGGAAGCGGTAATGGTTGATGAACGGTAACGAGACTATCGGAATCGGCACGGACTATTGAATCAATGGCAATAAAGGAAGTGTATTGTGTTAACAGATTGTATTTCAAGCCCAATTCAACGATCTGCTCTTTATGTTGATTGAATGCTACTGTATCCCAATACTGGATGAATTCACCATAATCATCCAGCAGCTGGATCTTATGCCTGGCCCACAGGTACATGAGTGCAATATTTTCCTTATCCGGTTCATACCGGTTCAATTCCAGATCGGTGGTAATCATCTGTGAGCCGCTGAGTCCCTCAACATGGATTGCACCCCTGGGCGATCCATTCCACTTGCCAAACAGGGTAACCGGGCGTTCGGCGATCACATCCGGTACAGCAGGTGGCTCAACATCATATACATCAAATCCCTCATAATCCACCTGGATATTTGTCAGCACCGGATATTGAATATATCTGCGGAACAGGTCTGCTTTTTCATAAGCTTCCTCCTGTGTGGTAATGACAAATGGTTCTCCCATTCCTACATGAGCCATTCCTTCGATGATATAACGGTTAACTGATGTTCCGATACCGAATGTAAAAAAATTCGCTTCATCCAGATTATTCCTTATCAGATCGAAGGCTTTTTTCTCAACTGTTACATACCCATCGGTAGCAATCACGAATGTCCGGGCAAAATCTTCTGTGCCCGGCAGGTTAAGGGCCGTTTGTAGAGCCGGCAACAATTCTGTACCTCCCCCGCCTTCCTTGTTATCAATGGCTTTCACAGCCATATCAATATTAGCCTGATTAACCTGTAATGATGCTCCGGATAACACATAATTACTACTGGCAAAGAACACCATGTTAAATTTATCCTGTGGCCTGAGACTACTTACAAGATCAATCAGCAATGTTTTTGAAACTTCAATAGGATAACCGTACATTGACCCAGACACATCCATTATGAATACATATTCCCTAGGTGGGATCTGGTAGTCCTGCGGATTCTTCGGGGGCTGGATCATGGCCAGGAAAAAATTCTCCTCTTCACCTTCATATAACAACAAAGCTGATTCCACCCGTGCACCGGATAATACATATTCTACTATATAATCCTTGTTCCCTAACAATTGATCAGAACTATAGACAGTTTGTTCATCTTCATAACTAAATTCAACCATATCATGGGAAGTACAGTGCACTTCCTTTATTTTCATCCCGGCATTGATCCTGACACTGATATTAAAATCATACAATGGTTCTTCTCCTTCATGCTGGTAAGGACTGGCAACCCATTCTTCACCATCTTCGGATGGACTGGCATACCTGGGACCAACGACCGTCGGATATACAAATTCATATTTACCTTCTTCAGGTAAAAGCAATTCTGTATATTTCATTTCAACCACGATAGTATCGTCCGGAAGGATATTGGCCACATTCATCCGGAATACATTGGGACGTTCCTGTTCGAGAAGGGTCACAGTCACCCCTGAATCCCTGGCCTCCTCATACATTTGTCTGGCTTCTTCTTTTTCTTTTATCTTCGCCGTTAGTATCCGTTTCCCGATTTCCATCTGCATGTGATAAACAGCCGCCCTTGTAGATGCGGGAAATACATAAATTGCTTCCAGTGTTTTTTCTCCTTCATTACAATACATTTGCCGTACGGTTACATCAGCGATAACACCACTGATAACAACATCTGCAGAGGTTGATTTTAGCGGTAACTGGTCAAGGGTAGTATCCTCGCTCATCACAAAGAAATATGGTGAAAGGGTTTTATCCTTACCTTCCTCCGGTTCCTGAGAATACCCTATAAATGGATGAATAAATAAAATTTGAATGGATAATGTTAGAAATATCCTGAAGAATTTTTCTGATGAGAGTAAATCTAATTTCATAATAATCAGCCTTTTAGTTATAACTATATTATGTTTGAGGAAAAGACCGGGAAAATCATTGTAAGATAAAGATGAAATACTTCAATATTTGGTTGCGTGAGAATATCTATTATGAGAAAATAACCAAGAAAGAATATAGAACTCCGGAAGATGATTGGCTTAAAGCGGAAAATCTCCTAAAAGGTTCAAAGAAAAATCAGTAATTATTTCAAACCTTTTGAATTTCATCTGCCTTTTTAACCGGATACCTGAGATGCACCGGTCAAAAGGTTTATGAAGAACTTATATCAGGAAAGAATTTCGTGGAACGCCACTTGAAAGATTGTTTAATAATATAATTGATCACGGAGGGTCACAGAGATAAAAGAGGAACACAGAGACTTTATCTCTGTGGCTCTCAAATTCCTCTGTGGTCCTCTGTGGCCTGATTTATATTTTTACTTTTTCCTTGCTTCTATCCCCGTTGTCTCCTCTGGCTCAGGAAAATAATGAGGAATACCGGATATCCGCAATAGAATACTGCATTCACAAGGATTCCCAGAAAAAACAATATGTTAAAGAAATTTGCGGGGAAAATCTCATTAAAATCAAACAAAGGAACGAGTTCCGTCTGCAGAAAGATAACATAGGCAACATACCAGAAAATATTAAAAACCGCCGCTACCATTCCGAAAATGTAGGTTTGAGATTTTCCGATTATACCCAATATACCGGAAACAATATAGATGGCTCCGATCAGCAATACAAACGGTATCAGGAATGACATGATTCCATGAAGCATGTCGAACATGGTGGGAATATCAACGATCTCCAATGCTTCATCAGGAAATGTAATGTTACTGATGATGGCCTTTTGTATTTTCATAACTACCATAATGAGAGTACCCCAGATAATGCCAAGGGTACCATACACGATTGAAATAATACTAACTGCTTTCATATGATGATGTTGTTTGATTTACCTGATGTGTTTAAACCACACACCAGGTAAGAAAATATATGTTATAAATTTACAAAACCTGTTTAATTTTTAAAACGGGTTATTTCATAATACTGTGATTTGTATCAATGAATCAATCATATATCAAGGTTTTTAGAATTCCCTCTCAACATTTCGGGAGAGTTATTATTCGTTATCTGGTTTATAATTTCATGATAATGAAAAATACATTTTAATTGTTAGTATTCAATATCTGCTTCAGACTAAAAAACCGAAAATGTTTATTCTGAAATAAAAAAAATATTTATAAGCAAACCTATTTGTTAATATTAGAAAAATAATTAACTTTATATATACCTTTCTCATCTCAACTTTTAAAAGGTCTGTTATTAAGACCAATGATCTATCAAAATTAATCCGTTTCAATTTCAGTTTAAGTTATCTTCTCACTACCATTTAAAAGTATAATTAAACAAGACGTTTTGTTATAAGTAAAACTTAAAACTTTACTGAATATTAGGAAAATATTTATTGTTAAACCATAAAAATTCTTAAAAATAAGATTAATACTATACTATATTGACTTGGTATAAAAAGATATAACTATGCACATTTAACACTACAAAACTTAAAAGATTTTGTTTAATGAAGCATATAATTGAAAATATTTCAATGATTACTAACTAAATACAGAAAGGAGGTGAGATCAGAAAAATTTAACCCTTTTTATCCAATAGAACAAGCAGGTTGTTGCATTGGAAAAGAGAACCTAACTCTTTAGAAATAGGCTGTATGGGCAGTACCCTAATAAAGAGCACGACCCCGGGATGTTGTGAAAAATGATCTGGCATAGAGCATTATCACATTCATAGCTTAGGGCCGTGCCGTTATTAATCGTCATAACCGGTCAACCGTAAAGGTATATAAAAAACCTATACGTTGAAGGTATGAAATAATATACATTATTATGAAGAAATTTATCAGAACTTTAGTTACGGTACCATTACTGATCATATTTATTAACTCAAATTATTGTCAGTACATTCCAAAGGTTCTGCAACCGGATAACCAGGAAATTAAGAACCTGGCTGAAAAAATAAATGATAATGGGTGGGTATATTTTAAGAGAAACCTTAATATTAAACCTAATGAAGTTTTTACAGATTACCCATCAGCTTTCGGTTTATCAAATTTTGATAAAATGGAACTTTGGAAAACATCAAAAGATGAACTAGGGTATATACACTACAGGTTTAGGCAATACTATAAAGGTATTCCTGTTGAAGGCACTGAGTATATTGTACATACAGAACAAGGAATTGTCAGGCTTTGTCATGGTAGTATAGTAGAAAGCTTAGACATTGATGTTAAACCAAATATCAATGAAGAAAAGGCATTAGAATTTGCACTAAATTTTATCGGAGCAGAAAAATATGCATGGGAAGATCCGGACTGGGAGCAATTCATTAAAATGGATTTGAAAGACAGCAGTGCTACCTGGTTCCCCAAAGGGGAATTGGTTATCGTCAGGAAACCAGGAAAAGATGAATATGTTTCGGAGAATTATCAACTAGCATATAAATTTTTAATAAGGACACTTTCCCCGGATGATAATATTAATATATACATAAATGCAAAAACTGGTGGACTTATTAAAAAAGTAAGTAATAGTTTAAATGCTACTGGAACAGTGGTAACTGTTTATAATGGGAGTAGATCATTTTACACATATTATCGTAGTATGCCCCCACTTTGGGATTTTATTTTAGAAGACCGCACTAAACCAAGCAGAGTTGATACCAGGAATTATGAATATAAAAAGGGATATCCTGATTGTGAACCAAAGGATTTCTGGAACATGTCAAAAATTGATGATAATGATAATTACTGGGGTATAGGCGCTGATAAACATGCTCCAACATCCCATTGGGCAGTGCAAAATGCATATAAAGTTTTCAAAGATTATTTTGGAAGGAGTTATGGTATAAGAGAAGTCTCCGGATATCACATCAGGGTGATTAATGACTATTACAAATCGCTTAGTTTCGATGATGGTGGTGGTGGCGATTATATCAAAATAGGGAAAAATTTAGGGACATATTCCGATGGACATGAAGGATCATTAGATGCAATTGGGCATGAATTTACTCACGGGGTTTCTTTATTTTCAGCAGGATTAGATGAGACCGCTTATGGTTATCTAAGTGGCCCTTTAATGGAATCATTTTCTGACATTTTTGGAGAGGTCATCGAATATTATACACTTGGAAGCACTGATTGGATTATGGGGACAAATCTTATAAGTGAAGCAAAAAGATCATTACAAAATCCCTTAGTATATGATTATTATAAATGTAATTGGTATCAGAATGAAGAATGTGATCTTGTTTACTATGGATATTATTATTATCAAGATTACCCGGTTTCTTATCTTGGTTCAAACTGGTATCCATACACTGACGGGGATGGTGCACATATTAATTGTTCGGTTCAGAACAGATGGTTTTATCTGCTTGCGAACGGAGGGACACAGAATGGAGTAACAGTTAATGGTATTGGTATATATAAAGCAGCCAGAATTACATATTATAATCTTGTAAATTATATCGGTATCAACTCAACTTACCCTACATCAAGAGATGGAGCTATTGATGCAGCCCAAGTCTTGTATGGAGAGTGCTCACCTGAATATATTTCAACGATGAATGCATGGGCTGCTGTAAATGTTGGATCACCTGCCCCTGATCCCTGCATTCCTCCTCTTTCTGTTTACATAACAGGTCCAATAAAATTAAATTATGGACAATCAGGCACATGGTATGCTCATCCGAGCGGAGGAACCGGGTCATACAATTATGAATGGTTTGTGGATTATGGAATGGGTTATTATTTGGGACCTCAGGGCTATCAATCTTCATTTTCCGAATATATGTATACGGCTACCGATTATCTTGATCTGAGGGTGGATGTTACAAGCGGCGAACAAGAGGAAAGCGCTTACCATTATGTCTTTTGTAATAATTGTTTTAAAGGTGGTATGTTGAAAGCCTTTGTATATCCTAATCCGTCAGATGATTTTATTACTATTAATGTAGAAGAACCTGAGACATTTACAGATGATGCCATATCCAAAAATAAAAAATCGGATTATTTATCAGGGCGATCTGAACAATCTAACGATGAAATTATTTACACCCTTTATAATAATTTCGGACAAGTAGTTTATGTGAATAATACTAATGAAAAAATTATTAAAATTAATGTTTCAAATTTGCAAAAAGGGCATTATATATTAAAAATAGTCCATAAAGAGGGTGTTCTAACGAAGCAGATTCTTATTGAGTAAGAAAATTCTTCATAAATTTAATCTTTCGGTCATGGCTTTTCTTTGGTCATGACCGAAAGATTATCACATCCAGCTCTGACTGATTTTAATTTATGATAAACATATTATGTTCCAACCAATTAATAGAGGACAAGGAAGATTAGTATTAGTAATCATTATAATCTTTATTCATATTGGATTGATTTGTCGAGAAACATTTTCTCAAAACCTTACAATCAGTGGTTATGTTGAAAATAGTCAATCCGGAGAACGGCTCATAGGGGCTAACATATGGGATGGTTACACATCGAAGGGATCTGTGAGCAATTCGTATGGATTCTTTAGTCTTACACTTCCATCAGGTTACATGAGTATTACTGCAAGCTATGTAGGATACGAAACCTTCCATGAGGAAATGATAATTAAATCTGACACGGTAATTGTTATTGCTTTGGAACCAACTCTTGAAATTGAAGAGGTAACCGTAATTGGAAATAAAAGTGAAGGAAGCCCCAGAAGTTCCCGGATGAGTTTTATAAATTTACCGATGAAGACTATAAAAACCCTTCCTGTCCTTTTAGGAGAGACTGATGCTTTGAAAACCCTGCAACTGTTACCCGGAATTCAGTCGGGTACCGAAGGAACCAGTGCTTTATATGTACGGGGAGGGGGACCGGATCAGAACCTTATATTGATCGACGGAGTACCGGTATATAATCCGGCTCATTTGTTCGGGTTTGTCTCAATGTTCAATACGGATCTTATAAAAGATATTTCCATTACTAAAGGCGGATTTCCTGCCAGGTATGGCAGCCGGCTATCCTCTGTTGTGGATATCAGATGTAAGGAAGGGAATTACAGGGAACCGGAAGGTCATGGCTCGGCAGGCCTTGTTTCTGCAAAATTAATGCTTGAGGGCCCGTTGGTAAAAGATAAGGTATCATTCCTGTTTTCAGCAAGAAGATCCTATCTTGATGTTTTAAAGAAACCTGTGAAAAAATTTGACGACGCGATACCGAATTATTTTTTTCACGATCTCACTGGTAAACTCAGTTACAAGCTTTCAGGGAAAAGCAACATTTATTTGAATTATTACTCGAACAGGGACAGGGGAACAACGGAAGAAATCCATACTAACGTGGACGAAGTTTATTCCTGCAAGCGAAAAGAGGCAAGTGATTACGGGTGGGATACGGATATACTGGCTATGCATTGGAATCATCTTTTCATCAGTAACTTATTTTTTCACGGAAATCTCTATTACCAAAAATACAAAACCTTTTCAGACCACTACCAGATTGAAACAACAACCGAACTAAATACGGATTCCGTAACAGCCAGAACATACTTTGCAGGGTATCATAGCCTGATAAGAGACATATCAGCCGGAGCAGATTTTGACTACATTCCCTCTTCAAACCATACCATAAGATTCGGGTTCAGTTACACGGGTCATGTGTACGATCCGGGTGTAAATATATATACGGTTACCAATCAGGATAGTACCACAATAAGTAACGATTCCG
>CAZGOR010000184.1:0-7700 GCA_964527875.1 uncultured Bacteroides sp.
TCTTATACTAATCCATATTTATTATGAAAACTTTAAATTTGTTTCTCCTGTTAACATTTTTAGTATCAATAATTTCCTGCAACAGGAATGAAAAACCTGCTAAGATTTCTATAAAAGATATTTCTTCAGCTGAAAAGATAGCTGGACTGGAATTCACGAAAGCAGAACGTGATTCAATGCTGGATGGATTAAATAAGGCAGTTGGGGATTACATTGCCATCCACGATTATCCATTAAGTAATGATATTCCTCCTGCCTTTCTGTTTAATCCCCTTCCATCAGGTTTTATTCCGGTACAGGAACAGAAGATTATTCACTGGGATTTTCCGGATAAAGTTGAAATACCTGCAGATACTAATGAACTGGCTTTTTATAAAGTTGCTGAATTATCCGTATTAATCAGGCAGAAGAAACTATCCTCACTTGCATTAACTAATTTTTATCTTCAAAGGCTTAAAAAGTATGGAGATACGTTGCAATGTGTTATCACCTTGACTGAAGATCTTGCCCTGCGCCAGGCAAAAAAAGCCGACGAAGAGCTGGCAAAGGGAATATGCAGAGGTCCATTGCATGGTATTCCATATGGAATAAAGGATCTGTTCAGTCTTCCGGGATATCCTACAACCTGGGGTGCAGTGCCATATAAGGACCAGGTGATGAACGAAACGGCTACCGTAATTAAAAAACTTGAAGAAGCCGGAGCTGTACTGGTTGCTAAATTAACTCTTGGAGCATTGGCTATGGATGATGTATGGTTTGGAGGACAGACAAAGAATCCGTGGGATCTGGACCAGGGATCCAGTGGTTCATCTGCAGGCTCAGCATCTGCCACGGCTGCAGGTTTGGTACCATTTGCAATAGGGACTGAAACCTGGGGATCTATCGTATCTCCATCAAACCGGTGCGGCACAACAGGCTTAAGGCCTACTTTTGGAAGGGTGAGCCGGTATGGCGCCATGGCACTGAGTTGGACCATGGATAAAATCGGACCGATCTGCAGAAATGCGGAAGATTGTGCACTGGTGTTTAATTCAATTCATGGCATTGATGAAAAGGATCCTTCTACAATTGCAGCGGCTTTTAATTACATCCCTGAAATAAATCCCGGTAATATGAAAGTCGGGTATCTGCAGGATCAATTTAAACAGGACTATCCGAATCGTTCCAATGACAGCATTGCCCTAGAGGTTTTTCGATCATTGGGTGTATCATTACAGCCGGTTAAGCTCCCCGATTCAATACCTGTAAGTACCCTGAGTATCATACTTATGGCTGAAGCTTCTGCTGCATTTGATGAGTTAACCCGCAGTAACCGTGACAGTCTGATGGTTCTCCAGAAAAAGGAAGCATGGCCCAACTATTTCCGGCAATCAAGGTTTATCCCGGCCGTCGAGTATATCCAGGCCAACCGTCTGAGGTATATTCTAATCCAGGAACTCCACAACCTGTTCAATCAGTATGATGTAATCATCAGTCCTTCTTTTGGAGACAACCAGCTGTTAATGACGAATCTGACGGGTAACCCCTGTTTGGTCATGCCAAACGGTTTCGATGAGAAAGGCCATCCTGCAAGTATTAGCTTATTGGGTAATTTATTAGATGAAGCTACTATCCTGGCATTTGCAAAGGTATACCAGGATGTAACCGAATGGGATAAAAAGCATCCCTCATTCTTTAAAGACTGATCGTCTGTTCACTGATAGGATGACTTTTTTATTCACTGATTGGATGACTCGGTCCTTCACTGATCGGATGACTTGAAGTCATCCGATCAGTTTTAATCAGAAATAAACTCTCCACAACACAATTGGCAGTATCCCGATCTGGTATACTTGTTCTACACGTCCATTATCAGGATTATATTCCTCAAGGAAACGGTTTTTCCGGTTTGTCACATTCTGAATATCCAATGCAATAAGATGACCTGTTTTTGGCCGGTTCATCCTGAATGAGATCCTTACATCTATCCTGTAGTAATTATCATATCTTTTCTTGTACACACTTGAATAATCATAAATTGTTCTTGCCTGTTCACGGGAAGCTTTAAGATCAACCGGTATACTTCTCAAACCACCAGCCCAAATAGCTTTCAGGTCAGCAGACAGTGTATTCTGCCCGGGCAGATTCCATTCATAACCTGCCACCAGATTAAATATAAAATTCCCGTTATAGGCAGTATTTCTGATTTTACCATCACTGGCTTTATATTTCGAATCAAACAATGAAAGTGTGGCAAGCCAGTAATAATTGGATGAAAAAAAATGTTCGAATGTTAGTTCAAGTCCAAGGTTTCGTCCTGTACCTTCATTCACGAGGCTGTCATAATCACCATAGATAAAACTGCTTCCATAATTAATCATAGAAACGAAAGATGGATTTTGTTTCACAGGAATATCGAACAAATACTGGTAATATGCTTCCGCCTTGAGCCTGAGATCAGGATTAAATAAATGTTTAAAACTTATAACAAAATGATGACTCCTGGAAAAGTCAAGTTCCCGGTTAGTTTGCTCATATGTCATGTTAACGGTATCAATCAGGGTTTTCTCAAAATAAATCGCCCGTTGTTGCATCTGGCTATGGAGGCCATAGCCTACACCTAACGATTGTCTTGAATTCAGATTCCACCGGATGCTTATCCGGGGTTCAATCACAAACTGATGGTTTAGAGTAATCAGTTGATGATGGAGTCCGGCTATAAATGAACAATCATCAGTAAAACTATGTTTCCACTGGATATATGGCTGTATGAGCATTAAGCTGTTTCGTATCTCCAGTGAATGATAATAATCATGTATTTCAGGAGAAAAGATGCTATCATGATAATCAAGACTGATCATGTCGAAGTTTATTCCGGTAAAGAGAAGATTAGCCGGACTGAATTTTTTTCTGATTTCCGATGTGAAGGCATACTTACCTTCAAGGTAACGATCCCAGTAAAAATCTTCCAGTAATCCATTCCGTTTCAGGCTATCCGTTTCATGATCCCGTGCTATTGTCAGTGCCATACTGCTTCTGAGCCTGAGATTTGGATTGAAAAAATAAGTATGTGTAAATCCCAGAACACCTGTTGAAGTAGCAATCCTGGTTATTTCCTTTTTATCATTATCGTTCTCTTCCAGGGTAATATGATTTTCCCCTCCCAATCCAAAGAGAGACCATTTACCTGCACTTCTGCCAGGAAGGTCAATTTTAAAAGAAAGATCCTGGTAAAAAGGAATGGCTCTTACTCCGATATTTAATCCGGCCAGATGGAGAATGGCCAGGGTAGAATAGCGATAATGGGCTATATACGAGGCATCCTGCCGATTGCTGAGTATAGGGCCTTCACATCCAAATTCGAAACCATTTAATCCAACCTGAGCAGTATATTCCCTGTTCTGATTATTTCCACTTCGCAGCCTTAAATCAAAAACACCCGATAAAGCATTCCCAAATTCAGCAGGGAATGCACCGGTATAAAAATCCGAATTATTCAACACATTGTTGTTGAGCATGCTGATTGGTCCTCCCGTAGAGCCAATAGCTCCAAAATGATTTGGATTCGGGATATTGATCCCTTCAAGTCTCCATAGCAATCCAAGCGGTGAATTTCCCCTGATAATAATATCGTTTACCTGGTCTGCACCTCCCATGACACCCGCAAAACTCATGGCCATCCTGGCAGGATCACCCAAGCTGCCCGCGTATTTTTCAGTTTCCTCCACGGTAAATGATCGTGCACTTACCATAGCCATTTCATTGAGTGGTTGGTCTTTCCTTACTTCAGCCCTGATAACCACTTCTTCTCCCTCAATGACTCTTTGTTCCAGTTCGATGTTCACAATCAATTCCTTACCAGAGACGAGATTGAGTCCGGTCATTGTCTTAGTATGATAACCCAAGTAATCAGCACGGATACCAATCCTTCCCACAGGAATATTGCGGAACATGAACTTCCCCTTTTCATCCGTCACAGCACCGGTTAAAGGATCTGAACCGATGATCACCACAGTTGCACCAAACAATGGTGCACCAGTGCTTTTATCAATAACAGTTCCAAGAATATTCTGTGTGATAATTTTCTGGGCCGGGAGTTTAAAACTTGAAAAGATCACAATCATACTCCCGATTATTAAAAAAAGTGGATATTTTATCTTTTTGGCAATGTTCAAGCGAGATAGTACTGGAAGTTAATTACTAAAGGTACAAAAATGATTCTAATTCATCGCAGGAAAATTATCTTAATTCCTAAAACCTTAAAAATAAAATAACTTTAGATTTATAGATCCATAAATGATAGAAATCTTTGATTTCTTGAATATTTCGAGGTTGCTCGAATACACGGGGGTTGTTAATTGGGTTCCCTGGTTATTTATTTTTGCTTTCCGGTCATACGAACAAAGGATAAAACAAATGATCAGACGTCTGAAGTCTGAAGTCTATAATCAGAATTCTGGGGCAGATAAACAGAAATACAGAATTATTAAGAAAGAGAAAAGATGAATGCAGTCAGTTCAGCACATTTTTTCTGAATCCTTTTGGAATCTTCTCTCAGTTCCTGAATAAATTTATTCCCTTCGTATGATCCACGGACAGCCTCAAAATCATCCTCTTTAATTTTTTCATCCCCATCAATTCCATAACCAATCCTGCGGTTTGAATCAAACTCTTTTTCCGCATCCTTTAAAACCAGGTCATTTTGTTTAATCACACAATTTTTCCATTCATCAATAATAGCATTCAGTTGATCTTGTTTGATTTGTACCGGATCGAAATCAAGATAGTGCCCCATTAGTTTTTTACAAAACTCCCATGCATACTGATCGTATTGTTCATGAATATTAACAAACCCTGCATTAATTTCATCCGGTGTTTTAGCTTTATTGGACAGAATTGAGGAAACCAGTTCATGGACAGCAAATGCCGGAGCGAACATTCCTGCCATATCTGTCCAATCACCTGAATCATCTTTGTTGTTAAAAGTGAAATATTCTTTTATCTCCTGCAGCGATGGTTTATCACCGAATCGACTTAACTGCTTTACTACTTCATTACCAATAAATATCCTCACGGCAAGATCATAATTCTGATAATATGTTTTAAGTTTTGGGCGCTTGATATGAGTACCCTTATATTCCACCCACTCCTGTTCAGGAGGGGTTTCCTGATCCATCTTTTTCAGGATACGTATGCTTCTCAGGATTTTTCCTATTGAATAAGGATTGAATAATTCAAAATTGATCAGATCTAGTTTATTGGTATCTTTTCTGCGGTCCCTGTTCGGCCATTTTGCACTATCCCGGTATGTCCCGATAGTAAACAAGTTTAACGAGGGCATCAATATGCTTCGTCCGTCTGATTCGAGTAAATATGAAAAAGGAAAATCAGAGGTATCAAGATGAACATAATGTTTTCCTATAACCACTGTAAAAGCACCAACTCTGGAAGGCCACATCAGGTAGGAAGATGAACCGGTTTTTGATCCCCGTTCGATGATCCCCTGATGAACAGGACCTAATTTGTACAAATGATTGCTCTGGTTTGATCCGCTACCAGCATTGTAAAATGAAAAGAGACCTGCAATTAAAAGAGTTGATCTATGGTGTGTCACTGTATAGGGGCTGGCAAAAACACTTAAGACTTCACTATGAAAACCTTCGCAATTGGCAAAAAAAGCAGAATTTTCTGCTGAAAATTGTTTTCCGATCCTTACCCCCTGTCCAACAAAACATTTATCAATCATTGATCCTCCTTCAACACTTGAACCTGAAAGAATAATAAAATCTTCTGCAATAACACTATTGCCCACAATAGAAGGATCATTTTTTGAGCTTGCAATGGTACCATTCTCAAGCAGCACTGCTCCTGCAATATTTGAGTTATCACCTATCCTCACATTCCTGATAACAGACGAATTGAGGATCTTAGCACCTTTACCGATGAAACCCAAACCGGATTTGGTTGAGTCGACATAATCCATGATGATCCTCTTCAGTTGGCTGATTGCTTCTTTATTATGACGGTATAAAACCATCATATAAGCAATCTGGGCGGTTAACCTGTCAAATATGATCAGTGGCCTTCCGCCCCCCTCATTTAAAATTTCTAATTCAGTTCCATTGCCGAAAGTACTTTCTCCGGTAACTGTAAGGGTGTTTACATTTTCAATAATCACATCATTCTGAACATGATAATGCACCAGGGTCCTGACATTCGAAATATACACATGATCTTCAATCGTACAATCCTGAATATAACAATTATATAGACCAGCTTTTCTTAAAATACCCTGTTCAACTTCGATCATTTCACTGAATATTCCAAGCTTAACCTGTCCGGTAAAAGTTACATTCCGAATATGATCAGCAATAAAATCCGGTTTAACCATCACGCTAGACCAGTCCTCAGCATAACAGCCATTCTTATTAAATAAGGATATCTCTTTGTCTGTTAATTTTCTGTAATTCACGGGAAAGGTATTTAATTCAAGGTTCTCGGTTCTCGGTTTTGTTTCGTTTTTCGCTGTTTCGCTATTTCGATTCTATTCATCCCCCGACCTGGCAGTCGGGGGTTGACTCACTCATCTCTCTTTGGAATTCTCTTAGCTGCTATTTCTTCGATATCCTTAAAGTATCGTACCGTTTCTACCTGTAGTTCCATCGTAGCCGGGTCGTCACAGACAAGGATTGCTTTCTGATGCATCTGCATCATTGAAACCGTCCACATATGGCTGATTCCACCTTCGACAACCTGGCGAAGTGCACGGGCTTTTCCATATCCGATTATGATGATAAGAACTTCCCGGGCGTCCATTACCGTACCAACACCAACAGTTAATGCAACTGTTGGGACTTTGGAAATATCATTGTCAAAAAATCTTGAATTTGCCAGTATGGTATCAAATGATAAAGTTTTCAGTCTTGTTCTTGAGGTCAGAGATGAACCAGGTTCATTAAAAGCAATATGTCCATCAGGTCCAATACCTCCAAGAAACAGATCTACTCCTCCAAACCTTTCGATACTCTTTTCATATTCTTCACATTCTTTTTCCAGATCAGGGGCATTGCCATTAAGAATATGAATATTCTCTTTTGGTATGTCAATATGATTAAAGAGGTTCTCATACATAAAATAATGATAACTCTCGGGATGATCTTCCGGCAAACCAACGTATTCATCCATATTAAAAGTCACCACATTCTTAAATGAAATATCACCGGCTTTATGCCGGCGGATCAATTCCTTATAATTTGAAATGGGTGAAGAACCCGTGGGTAAACCCAGAACAAACGGATTTTCCTTTGTTGGATTGGCTTCCTTTATCCTCTTGATAATATATTCGGCCACCCATTGGCCTACTTCTTTCGGATCTTTTTTAATTACAATTCGCATGGTTAAATAATTTGTTAAATTGTTAAATTGTTTAACTGTTAAATCAATGAAACTACACCTTCATGAGCTGCAAGTGAAATGAAAGTGTTAAGTTGAATTAATCCCGATAGTGAAGCGTATCGGGATAACTTGTTTATTTCTAAGTTATTTGCACTCACCTGGTGACTTGAAGTCAACGGGTGAGTGTTCTCACACCCATACCCGCCAGCAACCAGGAACTAATCACGCCCCACACTCAAATCTCCCACCCACCGGGAACCAGGAACCAAGAACCGGGAACCATTTATCCTTCCATACTTTTCTCCAGTTCTCTGGCCTGTTCAAGG
>CAZGOR010000185.1:0-7685 GCA_964527875.1 uncultured Bacteroides sp.
GCCTTTAAAAGCTTATTTAATCGATGTTAATCTATTATTATAGTTGTGATACACCCCCATGTTCACTTGGCGGACAGAAGGTTATTTATTGATCAGTTACCTGAATTATTCCTTATCAGGACTTAATACCTCCCTCAAAACCTCCTTTTTCTCCGGCCTGCTTTCCAGTTGCTCCCAAGACCAGAAAAATACACCGGATGAGGGAGGCTCCAGTGCCTGTATGACAGTTTGTTCAAACTCTTCCAGTGTAAGAGTTTCATCCAGATAAGCCTCATTTACCTGAATACTCGGGATAACTAAACAATTTGTTTGTTCTTCTATATCAATCACAACCGAATTAATCCATTCCGGTTCCCGCTTAACCATATGAGCATAGGTCATAGGAGAAATGATGTCGGCATAATCTGTAAGAGCAGAGAAATCCTGGGCAATGATCCTTTTAATGGCATCATTGAAATCATGCCTCCTCCATGGCACCACATGAAGATTCACTTTAATTTCAGGCTTTATCTTTTTCGCTTCCATAATGATATTTTTTACCATATATGTAATGAGTTCACACTTCCATTCAGTCCATTCGTCTGAATGATGTAACTGAATCCATCTGGCAATTGCATTCAAATCTTTCAGAGAATCCGGGATGGTGATCTGTTTTTCAGACTGAAACTTTTCCAGGCAATGTGGACAAAAACATGTATTTGGAATGGAATCCGGGTGGCGGTCAGGATAAACTTTCTCCCAGAAACAAAAGTAACGTATAAAATCCAGACTTATACCATCAGGATCAAGTTCCCTGATGAGCTTCCCAATATATTCAATTTTCTGATTCCTGTAATCTACTCTTGATGGACATACAAACTTAACCCATTCTTCAATGGCCTTTTCCCCTTTATCTGTGATGGCATATAAATCCGGATTTGCCTCCAGGGCAGATGGATCATAAAATACAGGCAAAATCATTAAAGTTACGATCTTGTGCTTTTTTGCCAATTCGTTGAATTCTTCTTGAAATACTGACGGGCTGGCAAAAACCGTATTTATTCCCAGTTCCTCCCATTCATTGAAGAGTGTATCCAATCCCCGTTTGATATGATAGACCTTCACTCCTATCATCATGTCAGATTTATCCTGAATATTTTGTTTTTTCCAACAGCCAGGTACAATGAATGTCAGTATAAGGATAATCCCCAAAATGAAGTGATATCTCATTTTATAGTATGATTCTGTATGATTCTTCAAAGAATTTTCTGAAGCTATCAGCCTGATATTTGAATTTTTTAAATAATTATGCAGAAATAACTTCCTGAATGGTATGCTGCATAAATTTACATGCCAGCTGTGCATTTTTATCTGCATATTCGATCCCTACCGTCTGTCCATCCACCACCGGTAACGGATGGCACAATTCGTAACTCATATATCCCGAATACCCGATATCATGCATTGCCTGGATAAAATTCCTGTAGAAATCTTCGCCAATCACATTACCGTCAGCATCGCTTTCATACTCCCCTCCGAAATGTGATAAGACCTGGAAGTTACCAACTGCCTGTGCTGCCGTATTTATATTTTCAGGACTTTGATCATCCATGATCGGTACATCCAGTGAGACTTTCAGGTTTGGAGAATTGACTTCCTCCACCATGCGCAGGACATCTTTATAATCCCTGATCACAGGTTTGTGATTCTGCAATGCAAGGATAACGCCTGCATCTTCAGCATATTTTGAACATTCTGCCATACTCCGGCGGCACCAGGCCCATATTTCCTCCTCTGTAAACTTCTCATGCGTATAACTCCATATATCTCTGGCAATATCATATTTGGCTATCTGGGGATGCAATGTAACTCCCGGCCAGCCCAGGAACATCCGTAGTGTCTTAGCACCCAGGTCTGAGGTCATCCTGATAAGATCTTTAACATAAGCGATCTGGCATTCCCTGAACTCCGGAAACGGGCTGCTGAAATCATTATTGGCTGCCACACCGAATATTTCAATACCCTCTCCATCAGCTACAGAACGTAATTCCTTACACTTATCTGTCGGCCAATCGAGCGGATTGCCATGAGGACGCTTCCCATCAATTTCAATCCCGGAATAACCATATTCTTTTGCCCGTCTGACCATATCTTCCAGGGGAAGTGCGTCACCCCTGTACCAGACTCCGAGATAAGTAATACTGTATAATCCAACTTTAATGTCGGATTTCTTCTGAGTACTGCAGGATAATACATTAGCGCCTGCCACCAGGCCGGCGGTGGCAGCAAGTGAAGTTGTTACAAATTGTCTTCTTTTCATATCAATAAATTTTAATTAGAAGTTTTATAATATGTTAGCCACGAATTCACGAATTAAAACAAATACAGCAAAATCATAAATTAATCAGAAAGGTGCCAACTTTCCGTCAGTTTTAAAAAGCTCATCAGGCTCAGAAAGAACCGTAATATTCTCATTTGACTTAAGTTTCTCCAGGGCTGCAACAGATACCCAGAGTTCGTCCAGATGTTTTGTATCCCTGATTCGGACAATAATCTCCTTATTCTTTGGTACTTCCCCACAGTTCCGTAATGCATACTCCAGTGCATTTCTCTCATTCTCTGCAATTAACGGGATCTTTACCCTTTCGAGAAATGTACTTGTATAAACATTCCTGTACGTTACATCCATTTTAATTTTATTAAATAACTTTCTTGTAATCACATCTGCCAGCCCAACACCAATTGCATTGCCATGAGATACCTGTGTGAGGTCGCATGCAATGACAGACCGGATGTGTGGTTTATCCGGTTCAGGAAATCCCGGTATTTTTAACCTGCCAAGAACATGCGGATCCATGCATATTCCGCTGATATCTTTACCAATCCTGTCCACAAATAATACATCAATATCATCCAGCGGGAGTCCCGGCGTATGCTCTTTAGCCAGTTTTAACAATACAGTTTCCACATTCATGATCTCCTTTGAAAGCAATGCACTAAGTTCCATCGTCTGATCAAAAGCATCTTCCACAATCGCTATTCCGCCAAGGATCTTTCCGGATTCAAATATCTTTCCGGCTATTCGGGGCATTTCATCTTCCAGACCCTTTACTCCTACCCCATGGATATATTGTGCCTGGTGATGATTCCCCAATCCTATCACAGACATTTTAACCAATCCGCTTTCGTAAGTGCTGCTGAAATCAGTATGCGGTTTTATTCTGTTTATCATAATGATACTATCAGACTCCCACCCGATCTTATCAATAAAAACAGAATGTTCCGAATCATTCGAAATATTTACCACATCCATTCCGGCTCTGACCGGTATACCAATCTCCTTCTCTGAAATGCCGTACCCTTCAAGTATCTCCTGCTGGCCTGCTGCCGTCGCACCTCCATGACTACCCATTGCAGGAATAATAAAAGAATTCACACCCAACTGCTGCAGGAACCGAACCAGGATTTTTATTATTTTAAGTTGATCGGTGATTCCCCTGCTGCCAACAGCAATTGCAATATTCATCCCACTTTTAAAGTATGGTTCGAAACGTTTTAATTCATTGCCAAGGTGGGATTCCATATCTGTTATCTTTTTACTGATGAAGTTCTGACGAATCTTAGTAAACTTTAAGTTTCTTTCCTGAAGTGAAATGACTGTCATGCAGTTTCTATTATATAACAAACAACTGAATGTTCAATAAAAATAAAGCAAAATGTGCAGTTATCAAAACTGTAGCTGAATAATAGTTCATAAACCTATGGGAGTGAATCCGTAGCATTTTAAATAACACTTCATGATAAATAATTTATATCTTTAAAAAAACGTTGTAAGAAATTATCATTATGAAAGCTTCTCATAAAAAAGGAGAACCGCAAACCGTTGAAATCAAAGGAAATTCATTAACCTGCCCGGTATGCGGCAATAATTATTTCTGGTCAAGAAGGATCTTACTGAACACTGTACTTGCGACGTTTGTTGACCTCGATTGGGCAAACAGAAGAGCAACCTGTTTTATTTGTTCTAAATGTACCTACATGTATTGGTTTCATGAATAGGTAAAATGCACCATACAATCATCAATTATTGCTTAATATGATCCGGTGGTTGGATGGGAAACTGGCGTAAAAGATTAAGCATCAAGTGTCCCATTTCCGTAAATACGGAAACCCGCCTTTCAATATCGCCCTGATCCATGGCGGACCGGGAGCAGCGGGTGAAATGGCACCTGTAGCGATTGAACTTTCAAAGAAATTCAGTATTCTTGAACTATTTCAAACTAAATTACCCATTGAGGGACTAATCCAGGAATTATTTTTAGTACTCGATAAAGAAGGAACACCTCCAATTACCCTCATAGGCCATTCCTGGGGAGCATGGCTGGCCCTGATCTATGCATCAAGATTCTCTTCAAGTATGAAAAAACTTGTTATGATCGGATCCGGTCCATTTCAGGATGAATATGCCAGGGACATTATGATTACAAGATATCAGCGGCTTGAGGAGAAAGAAAAAACTGAACTTCAATTATTACTGGCAATGCTTGAATATCCGGGAAATAAAGACATAGACAATACCTTTAAACAAGTAGCCGGCTTTATAAGAAAAGCTGATTCATTTAACCCCTTAGATCTTTCAGATGATCTGATTGACTGCAAATATGATATTTTTCAAAGTGTCTGGAAAGAAGCAGAAGAACTGAGAAATTCAGGCGAACTTTTAAGAATAGCGGGCAAGATCAATTGTCCTGTAGTAGCTATCCACGGCGATTATGATCCGCATCCTGCCGAAGGTGTCAGCAAACTGCTCTCAGCTTCTATCAGGGATTTTAAATTTGTATTGATCGATAAATGTGGCCATGAGCCGTGGAATGAGAAATATGCGAAGGAGGAATTCTACAGGATTTTAACCGGAGAGCTGGATGATTAAGGGAAAATGAATCACAATTTAGACCTATTAAAGTTCAGTTTAACATATAAATATTACGGCTCTGCATAATTTTTTTTCTTTCCGCAAAGACTTTATAGATATTTATTGTAAATAATAATTACAAAAAACTTTTGATGACAAAATGGAAACTAAGAATTTAACATTCGGAACCTTCTTCTGGAGGATTAGCGCTTCTCAAATAATAACTTATTTTATTGCGGGATTGTTCGCTTCGAACATCAGTCAGGGTCTGTAATCTACTATTCTTTGTACAAACCGTGCTCTGTAAATAAAAATTGATAATTGTAATATTTTATCAAAATCTGTATTTAAGGTAACAGCAACGGTTGTTGTGTCTCAGCTGAAATTAATGTCAAATAATAATACAATAAAAGCCGGGCTTTGAATAAAAAAGATGATTTGAATGTCCCGGTTTGAAAACCGGGCTCTACAAGTATCTGATAATGAGAATGAAGGCCGACTAAAAGTCGACCGACCATAAGCAATATTAATTCTAAATGTAGGTTCGACTTTCAGTCGGGACATTTAACTTACCAATGTTGGGAGTATGTTATGGCTTTCCAGCCGGGATATTCAATCCGTCGATTTTGGGGGCAGTATCAAAGATATTTACACAGCTTTTTTGTAATATTACTTCTACCCTACCAAATAAATTAGATTTCTCCTTATATCTATTATTGGATCTGTATCAAGCCTTAATAATATTATTTCACACTTGTAGAGTTCATATATTAATCGGATATTTGAATAATAAAACCGTTTGAAGTATTCATGTAAACTGCTAAACTACTTCTTCAAATGAAAAACTCAAAATTCTTTTTCATACTTTTCTTAATTATATCTATTCATCAGTTTTCCAGGACTCAGGCACCATTTTCGCGTGGTGTTAACCTGACCAACTGGTTCCAGGCTTCAAGTGCAAATGAGATCCATTTTACAAAATTTACGAAACAGGATTTCATCAATATTCAGAGTCTGGGATGCGATGTGATCCGCCTGCCAATCAACCTTCATGCCATGACAAACGGCAGTCCGGATTATATCATCGAGCCGCTATTTTATAATTTCCTCGATTCCGCTGTCAGATGGGCTGAAGACCTGGAGATCCATCTGCTGCTGGATAATCATACATTCGACCCGGCAGTTAATACCGATCCGGCTATTGAGTCTGTCCTTGTTAAAGTATGGAAACAAATGGCCAATCATTATAAAGACCGTTCAGATTATATTTATTACGAAATATTGAATGAACCTCATGGTATTGACGATGAGATATGGGGCAATATCCAGCAAAATATCATCGATACGATCCGGACAATTGACACCAGGCACACCATTATTGTCGGACCGGCCGGCTGGAACAGTTATCATAACCTGGATTTAATGCCTGTTTATTCCGATACAAACCTGATCTACACCTTTCATTTTTATGATCCATTCGTGTTCACCCACCAGGGTGCCAGCTGGGGAAGTCCTTCCATGGTATCCCTTGCCGGGGTTCCTTTTCCTTATGATCCCGAAAGAATGCCTTCCTGCCCGCCTGACCTTAAAGGAACATGGATTGAGTCGAACCTGAATAACTATCCAAATGACGGTACAGCAAAAAAAATTAAAGAGCTGATTGATATCGCTGTAAATTTCGGAAACAACCATAATGTACCTCTGTTTTGCGGAGAATTCGGTGTGTATATGCCAAACAGTGATGAACCCGACAGGGTGAGATGGTATGACACTGTGCGCAGTTATCTGGAAGAAAATGAAATAGCCTGGACAATATGGGATTATACCGGTGGATTCGGAATCTTTGAAGAAGGATCGGATGCAATGTTTGAACATAACCTTAACATCCCCCTTATCGAAGCCCTTGGACTCATTGTCCCGCAGCAGAGTGAACTGATTATTTATCCGGATTCAACAAGTTTTAAAATATATTCCGATTACATCGAAGAAAAAATAACTGCTTCAAACTGGGCAGGAGGTGGTGTGATTAATTATTACTGGGAAGATGATCCATTTGCTGACAATTATTGTATCTACTGGACAGGTGGCAGTCAGTATAACTTCATAGGATTTGATTTCAAACCCAACAAAGACATGACTTATCTGCTTGAAAATAAATATTGTATAGATTTTTGGGTTAAAGGTAATGCTCCTGATTCAAAATTTGATATCCGTTTTATAGATACAAAAACAGATGATCCTGATGATCACCCCTGGCGTATGAGATATACCGTCGATCATACAATTGCCGAATGGAATAATACCTGGCAACACATCCATATACCTTTATTTAGTTTTTCTGAAAGTGGTTCCTGGGATAATGATACTTGGTATAATCCAGTCGGAGACTTCGACTGGACTAAAATAGATCGTTTCGATATCGTTGCCGAACACGGTGATATGACCGGGATCATTTTTTTTTTGATAATATCCGGGTAACAGATGTCTTAACAGATGCAGTGAAAGAGACAATTCCCGGTTATTCACATGAGGCAAACCTGATTGAAATCTATCCAAATCCAATCCATCACAGTGCAACAATCCGTTACAATGTACCTGTAACAGGCAGAGTAAATATCTCTATTTATAACATACTCGGACAAAAGGTAACAACCCTGGTGGATGAAATGAAACCTGCAGAGGAATATTCAGTTATATGGAACATCGAATCCGGCGGTTCTGTTTCATCCCTCGCAGGGGTTTATTTTTGCAGGCTGAATGTTTCCGGAAAGGTACAGACAGTAAAAATCATCTT
>CAZGOR010000186.1:0-7656 GCA_964527875.1 uncultured Bacteroides sp.
GCAGCAGGAGATAATCCTGACTGAAAGCAATCCCTTCGAGGGCAATCATGATCAGTAATGAACAAATAATAAGTAAATATTTGTGCCCGAAACGGTCTGTAAGAGGTCCGAAAATAACGGAACCTGCCAGAATCCCTAAAGGTAACAAAGCAGCAAGGGTGCCGGCAGCTATTTCGTCAATCTGATATTTGGTAATAATATCAGGCAATATGGAACCAAGAGAAATGATCGTAATTCCAAATAGCAACATTCCCAGACAGGCAGCAGTGAAAACGTATCTTTTGTTGTACAACACAGTTAGTATTATTTTGTTCGAGATTTTATTTCTGTGAAGTATTTCCTATCCGCTTACCCGATTACACGTTTACCCGCTTTAGCGCCAGATACCCAGCTCCAAAAAGAGCTGTATCTGTTCCCAGGGCAGATCCTTCCAGTTGGACATGCTTGATACTCAGGGGTTGTGCCCATTTCTTCGCTTCCTTCATAATATCATCCACAAACTGAAGGCCGGGTCCGAATACGCCTCCTCCCAGGATGATCTTTTCCGGATTGAACAAACTGACAAGATTTGCAATTGTCATACCCCAGAATTCCACGGCCTGGTCAAGAACCTTGATAGCCAGGGCATCTTTACTTTCATATGCGGAAAATATATCATGAGCTGTTATTTCCTCAGGTTGTTTTGTTTTCAGGATACCATTGTAAGACTTGTCTTTACTGATATATTCCTTTGTTACTTTTGCTATCCCGTTCCCGGAAGCATGGTATTCAAAGCAGCCACAGAGGGTATATTTTGATGAAAAAGGACGGTCAAGGGCAAGCCATCCGGCAGCTCCTGCAGCACCCGAAGATCCACTGATGATATTGCCATCAGCCAGTATCCCCGCCCCAATACCGGTTCCGACTAACAAGAATATCACATCCCGGCAATTTCTGGCATTGCCCATCCATACTTCTCCAAGAAGAGAGCATACACGGTCGTTGTCAATAGAGATCTTTATCTTTTGATCATTGATTGAATTGGTAACTTCATTCATTAACGGGTAATCATCCCAGCCAGGAATATTATTTGCCCATACGCTTCCTGATTCCCCATGGTATATCCCGGGAACGGATATTCCAATGGCATTGATTTGTAAGTTATTCTTCCGGGCATCATTTAAAAATTTTCCTGTCTGATCCACAATCATTCTTCCCACATCTTTTCCTGTACGACCGGCCAGGTTATTGGTTGTTTTTAATGAGATATTTCCGTGCCGGTCAAATATAGCTGCTGAAAGTTTTGTTCCCCCGAGATCAAGGCCTATGACTGCCATAACGTTCAGTTTATGCGAAGATATTGATAATTTATTTAAAGTCAGTTCATTAGTTTTACTTCATTTTTAGTATTGATAATAAGATTTGTTCGATATAAATTTAATACTATCCTAATTTATTTGGATCATCATAATAATTAAAACCTGAAAGATCAATAAATTTTTTAATTCACCAACACAAAGGATAGAACAGATCGGGGATGTGTCATAACTAAATTTCAACCTTAAAAGTTTATTAATTGATCCCAATCAATTTTTTCAATGTTATGACCTTTCCCCACACACGGGAGTCTGATTTTAAACCTTGGAGTTCTTTTGTGCTAACCTTAGTGTACCTTTGTGGTTAAATAACGTGAATGCATATCAGTAGTTAATAACTCATCGTTTTTTTCTTAACTGATTTTATTATTTTTAAATTTCAAAGATACCGGGTTAATGCCTTCTTTTCCGTTTTATAAGCAGCTTGATGCGATGGACTGCGGTCCATCATGCCTGCGCATGATCGCCAAACATTATGGGCGTACGTTCAGTCTGCAAACGTTGCGTGAAAAATGTTACATTTCACGTGAAGGAGTTTCCATGCTTGGTATCAGTGATGCCGCGGAAGCCATCGGTTTCCGAACAATGGGTGTTTCTCTGTCACCTGAAAAATTGTTTACCCAGGCTCCCCTGCCCTTAATCGCACACTGGAAGCAAAATCACTTCGTTGTCGTTTACAAAATTAAAAAGAATAAGGTGTATGTCGCTGATCCTGCCTTTGGACTGATCAAATATTCACGGCAGGAATTTCTCGATGGCTGGATCAGTTCGGTTAAAAAAGAGGAAAAAAGGGGGCATGTTTTGTTGATAGAGCCTACGCCTGAATTTTATGCGCTGGAGGGAGAGAAAGTAAAAAGAACAGGATTCGGGTTTCTTTTGTCTTATCTGAAACCTTATAAAAGATTTATTACCCAGCTGATATTAGGCATGCTCATTGGAAGCATCCTGCAGCTCTTGTTCCCGTTTCTTACCCAGTCGATCGTTGATGTGGGGATCAATAACCAGGACCTTGGTTTCATTTATTTGGTATTGATCGCACAGCTTTTCCTGTTTATAAGCCGGATGACAGTGGATTTTATCCGTGGCTGGATCCTGCTTCATCTGAGTACAAGGATCAATATATTTCTGATCTCCGATTTCCTGATAAAACTGATGAAATTGCCCATGGGCTTTTTCGACACGAAACTGATCGGTGATATTCTTCAGCGTATCGGTGACCAGAGAAGAATTGAAAACTTTTTGACCACATCTTCGTTGAATATTCTCTTTTCATTGGTGAATTTCCTTGTATTCGGGATCGTCCTTGCTGTCTACAGTTTAAAAATTCTGATCCTTTTTGTTGTGGGTAGTTTCCTTTATTTCCTGTGGCTGAGTGTTTTTATGAAACGAAGGAGAGAGCTGGACTTCCGGCGATTCAGAAAATTATCTGAGAATCAGAGCCAGCTTATACAACTGATCAGCGGTATCCAGGAGATAAAACTGTATAATGCGGAAAAACAGAAGCGATGGGAATGGGAAAATATCCAGTCCGGTCTCTTTCGTGTGAATATTAAAAGCCTTGCCTTAAAGCAGTATCAGGAAGCAGGAGGAATGTTTATCAATGAATTGAAAAATATATTGATAACCATATTGGCTGCAACTGCTGTGATCAGCGGGGATATGACCCTGGGTATGATGCTCGCTGTCAGCTATATTATTGGCCAGTTAAACGGGCCTGTGGAGCAAATGATTAACTTTTTACATATTACCCAGGATGCAAGAATAAGCCTGGAGAGGTTGGGAGAGATCCATGAAATGAAAGATGAAGAACCTGAAGATAAAGGCCATATGATCATCATTCCTGAAAAGAAGAATATTGAGATCAATGATCTGTCCTTTCAATATGAAGGTCCTCATTCAAGAAAAGTTCTGAATAACCTCAACCTGGTCATCCCGGAAAACTCGGTAACAGCAATTGTCGGTGTAAGCGGCAGCGGGAAGACCACATTGATCAAGCTGGTACTTGGGTTTTACCCGCCTACCGAAGGAGAAATTAAGATCGGGGATTCCCAGCTGAGCAGTTTCAGTTATCAGACCTGGAGGCGGAAATCCGGTGTGGTCATGCAGGATGGCTATATATTTTCAGATACAATAGCAGGTAATATTGTCCTGGGTGATGAAAGAATTGATAAAGAACGGCTCTTAAAAGCTGTAAATGTTGCAAATGTTAGAGATTTTATCGAATCATTGCCAAATGGCTATAATACCCGTGTAGGGGCTCACGGACATGCACTGAGCGGTGGGGAAAAACAGCGGGTATTGATTGCCAGGGCAGTCTATAAAAACCCGGAGTTCCTTTTTATCGATGAGGGAACCAGTTCGCTGGATGCTGAGAATGAAAAAGTGATCATCAATAACCTGAAGGATTTTTTCAGAAATAAAACTGTCGTTGTTGTTGCTCA
This sequence comes from uncultured Bacteroides sp., assembly GCA_964527875.1. Lineage (GTDB taxonomy): Bacteria > Bacteroidota > Bacteroidia > Bacteroidales > SM23-62 > LJUQ01. Next base: position 3,797 of record CAZGOR010000186.1, read on the forward strand.
CAGACTCAGTACTGTGAGAGATGCCGATCAGATTGTGGTCCTCGACAAAGGAAAGATAGTTGAAAAAGGAAAACATGATGAACTGATCACGATAAAAGGTCATTATTTCAGGCTTGTGAAAAATCAACTGGAGCTCGGCGAGTGAAGGGGAGAAGGGGAGAGTTTGAGAAAGGGAGAAGGGGAGTAGTATATCATTTGGAACAATATTCCATTATTCCACTATTCCAATAAAATAATATTGAAGATGGAAAAAAAGGAAGCCGATCAGATTGAAATAAAAAGCGAAGAGGTGCAGGAAATTCTGGGCCATGTGCCGTCATGGATTGTCAGGTGGGGGATTTTGATGATTTTCGTCACCGTCATATTGATCATTTTTGGCAGCTGGTTGTTCCGGTATCCGGATATTAAGAGGGCAGACATCGTGATCACCACTGAAAATCCTCCTGCAACACTGATAGCAAGGTCAACCGGACAGATCGAAGAATTATTCGTTGAGGATAACCAGATTGTAAAGACGGGTGATGATCTGGCAATTATCGAAAACCCGGCCGACTACCATGATGTACTCCAGCTTGATGAGGATTTGCAGGAGATCAGGGAAATTCTTCCGGATTTTGGTATTCTTGTAAACTTTGATTTTAATGCTGATTATTTACTGGGTGAAATACAACCTGCATATGCCAGCTTTTTGAAGACACATAAGGATTATCAGAACTTCATCGAGCTTGATTATCATGCACAGAAGATCATGTCTCTGCGTTCCGAGGTGAATAAACAGGAGATGCATCTGAAAAGCCTCAGGCAGATACGCGGTATCCTGAAACGTGAACTTGACCTGGTCTCAAATCAGTTTAACAGGGATTCCGTATTATATAACCAGGGAGTTATCCCACTTGCCGAATATGAACAATCAAAGACAGACTGGTTGAAAAAGCAATATGAATATGAGCAGGCCAGAATTAACGAATCCGATACCGAGATCCAGATTGTCAAGCTGAATCAGGACATTCTTGATCTTGAACTCAGGGCTGCGGAGGAAAACAGGCAGCAGCAAAATGCGTGGCAGGAATCTTTTGATAATGTGATTACTCAACTCTCCTTATGGAAACAAAAATATCTTCTTGAGGCACCAATTGATGGAGTTGTCTCCTTTACAAGATATTGGAGTGTAAACCAGAATGTCAGGGAAGGTGACAAGGTGATGACGGTGGTCCCGTCAGAACAGGGGGAGATCATAGGTAAAATAAGCCTATCTATCGAGGGTGCCGGAAAAGTTGAAGTTGACCAGCAGGTAAATATCAGGATCGATAATTATCCATACCTTGAATACGGGATGGTACGCGGTGTGGTCAGGAATATCAGCCTCATACCGGATGACAGGGAATATGTGGTGGAGGTCAATCTTCCTGAAGGGCTTACGACATATTATAACATCGATATACCTTTTAAGCAGGAAATGCAGGGGACAGCAGAAATATTAACCGATGAAAGACGATTGCTCGAAAGGATCATTTCCCCGATAAGAGCTATCATCTCCGAACAGAAAGCACATTCGTGAAGGATTCTGGTAATCAAAGAGGTCCGGTTGGCAACCGGACTTTTCTGCTTCACTCAACGATAGAGAAAATGCCGCCTGCCTTCTCCGCCAAAAAGCGGATTCAGCAGATAAAATTGGCAATCGGCATAACTATCCTTCAACCCAAACCTGACACTCACACCCACAAGGAACCAGAAACAACAACCAGTACAAGTCAGGAAAGCAATAATACCAACTTTTTCTTTGGCTTTTGGATTTGTTTTGTAGAATCATCAGGGGTTCTGGCTTCATCTATTACTTCTTCTGCTTTTGGTTTATTAATGACCTGGGTATCCTTATATTTCAGATACCACTTAATAACTGTTGTAGGGTTATTAAGAACCGGTTTTATCTGTTCCGGATCATACTAAGTATATGATTCCGGAAATGGCTGAGCACCTGAAACCGGAACATAAACATCATATTGAATGATGTACTCACTATTACCGTAATTGGCAGGACGATTAAAATTTTGTGAGCAATTCCTTTACGGCATCCTTATACACCATAAAATCCATCATTTTCAGTTTCACATAATCTTCGGAAAAAAAGTAATACCCAAACTCTTTAGCTTCAGGATCATTGTTGCGTGAACCGGAACCTGAATCCTTTATCAGGTACCAGTCTTTACCATCCTTTTCCAAATACCCTACCAGGTGCATGCCATGGTCATCGGTAGTAGTTCTGTTTGAAAACCTTAATTGGCGTGCGTCATCATTGATGTAGCCTGAGGGAATATCAAAATCAGGTATTACAGCACATTGTGTATAACGGTCAAATCCCGGTTCTGAAACATCGCCCCCGATACTCACTGTATATCCTTTTCTGACAATACTTTTTAAGGTAGCCATAAATACATCGAGGGGAACATTGTAATAATCCTTACTATGCCACCAGTTGTCAGGCACCTTATACTCCACCTGTGTGTAAAATGGTTCCTGTCTATAGGAAAGAATATCCACATAGTCATCCGGATTAATTTTAATAACCTCTTTGAGATATTGCAATGGGGTTATTTTTTTCCCGTTTACCATAATTTCTGCCGGAGGTTCTCCCATGTAATGGTTCATGATCGATTTGATAGTGGATATGGCTGTTTCCTCATCCCATGAAGAGTTACTCTTTAATGAGGCAAGGTAATTTTTCATTTCGTTGATCATGTTTTCATGATTATGATATTTACGATCGTTTAAAAGGCCTGTATAGGCATCGGCAGGAACCACACCATATTTTTTCCAGATACGTGTAGTGGCATTGGCTTCAGACCCTTGCCCAAATGCAGAGTTACCCCTTTCCTGTATATACCTCCTGGCTTTCTCCACATATTCCCAATATACTGTGTACATTTCCGACAGCTTAACCTTTATTTTATTTATGCGGTAAATCTCCGATTCCAAAAATGAAGTAGTAGAAAAACACCAGCAGGTACCAGTACTTCCTTGAGAAACAGGTGTATTATGCCATTGTTGGTTTTTGTACAGGTCAACTTTGTCAGGTAATGAAGCCGAAGTGAGATCGACCACGAAGTTTTTACGAACTTCTATGGGTTCTGATCTTGCATCCACCTCACGATCATCCCTGAGAATGGAATCTTGATAAAAACCCTGTTTAGATTCTCTGAACATGGCTTTGTCTTTATTCTGACCAGCCACATTTAAAGAAACAGAACAAGTGATAAGGATTACAATTAATAAAATCTTCATTTTCATAGCTTTTATATATTTATTTGGAAGGTTGAAATTACATTTTTTTTTATTCATAGAAAGTTCAACTTAAAAATCCGTTAACACCCTCTTCAACAAACTAAAAAAGCTCCCTCAGATCAATGACCTGTTTAGGCTTTGTTGTGCCACTCGCACCACCAGATTCTTTATCGGTTTTTACATATTTTGATTTAGCGCATTAAATATTAACGTATTATACCGGGACTCTCAGATCAATTTATTCCTGCGGGAATAAAAATAGGAAAACAAAGGAAACAAAATTCGTCAACGCAGATGTCAACAGATTGGATATTCACATCATATTTTAATAAGAGGTTCTGACTATCTTTCACAATATATAATTCATTCCTTTAAAATTACATATCATGAAGCGCTAAAAGTCGAAATGCTTTGTCAAATAACGCTACGTAAATTTGTTTCTGTAAAATTAGGTTGTTAAGAAAAAAATAGAGAAAGCCACGGTTGAATAATTAGTATTAAAGTATTAACCAAAAAAACTCATAACCATGGCTTTCAAAAATCAGGAACAAATTAAAAAAATTTATCAGATTATCTGTTAA
>CAZGOR010000187.1:0-2279 GCA_964527875.1 uncultured Bacteroides sp.
TAACAATCTTAGTATTTTAATTAAATAATAAGTAGTTCTCGCACCTGCCTGCCGGTAGGCAGGGATTGTCGCTGATTTTTCCGCAGATTCCCGCAGATAAAATTTTTGATTGATTTATAAATTGTTGATCTGCGTTAATCTGCGTAAAGATTTGCGAAAATCAGCGAGAAATTTTAAGAATATCATTACAATCAACAGAATATTTTTACAACTAATTCAAAATAAAATCATCATGAAGAGAATTTTTCTGATCTGTATTTATTTTGTTTTTCTGTCAGTTTTCCTTATATCTTGCTCATCTGTAAATCATTACAAATTAATTTCCCCTGATGGCAGGATTGAGTTAATGGTGAATTCCGGTAACAATGCGGGAATAAGTTATTCAGTTTGGTTTGATGATATTCAGGTCTTGAAGGATTGTTCATTCGAATTAATATTCGACGGAATGCAGCCATTTGGCAGTGATCTGGAAATCATCGATACAGAGATTAATTCAATTGATGAGGTCTGGGAGCGTGTCTGGGGAAAAAGTAAACAGGTCAGAAACCAATGCAATGAAATAGTCTTGAAATTGGTAGAAAAAGGGGAAAGTAACCGGCAGATTAATCTGATTTTTAGAGCCTATGATGATGGTATAGCATTTCGTTATGATATTCCCCAACAAGACTCATTCTCTGACTTTACACTGACTGGTGAGAATTCTGTTTTCAGGTTTGTCGGGGATCACAGGATCTGGGCAACACACTGGAATAATTTTTTTACATCTCAGGAACAGGAGTTTATAGAAGAACCTTTGTCGAAACTGAAAAAGGATGATATTATCGGTACCCCATTACTGGTGCAGGTTGATACAAATATATGGGCGGCATTTCTTGAAGCAAATCTCACTGACTGGGCAGGCATGTGTCTGGCCGCAGGACATGAACAGCATTCTGTCATTACCAGGCTTTCGCCTTTCCCGGGTGAGCCGGATGTGGCAGTGAGATCAACGGTTCCCAGGCATTCTCCATGGCGGGTTGTTATGCTGGCTGATCATCCGGGCAGATTGATCGAATCGGATATCATACATAACCTGAATGAGCCCTGTGTATTAGATGATGTTTCGTGGATAAAACCCGGCAAATCAGCCTGGGACTGGTGGTGGAGTGATGGATATGCCCCGGATAAAGGAAGAAAACTCTGGGCGGATACGGAATCTCATAAATATTTTATTGATTTTGCTTCCGAAATGGGATGGCCTTATCAGCTTGTCGACTGGTATTGGTACGGTCCCCCTTTTACTTCCCTGAAGACGAATAAGCCGAATCCGGAAGCCGATATTACACAGTATTCAGATGAATGCGATGTGCCTGAGATCATTAAATATGCAGGTTCGAAAGATGTTAAAACAATTCTCTGGTTGGAATGGCATCATGTGAATAAACAAATGGAAGAGGCATTTCAATTGTATGAGAAATGGGGTGTGGCGGGTGTAAAAATTGATTTTATGAATCGCAATGACCAGGAGATGGTCAATTTTTACCATAAGGTTGTAAAAAAAGCAGCAGAACACCATCTTCTTGTTGATTTTCATGGAGCTTATATGCCCACCGGAATTGAAAGAACGTATCCGAATTTTGTCACACGTGAAGGTGTATTGGGCAACGAATACAATAAATGGAGTGACAGGATTACTCTCGATCATTGCCTGACAATTCCTTTTACCCGTATGCTGGAAGGACATATGGACTTTACTCCGGGTGGTTTTATACATGGGAACAGGGAAACATTCAAAGTTGCTGAGCAGGAGGGTTTGCCTTATACAATGGTAAGAGGTACCAGGTGTTTCCAACTGGCCATGTTTGTTGTCTATGAAAGTGCCCTCCAGGTGATCTGTGATTCTCCGTATAATTACAGGAAAAGTCCCGATGGACTTGACTTTCTTAAGATAGTGCCAACTACCTGGGATGAGACGATAGTGATCGATGGACAGGTTGGTAATTTCATTACTGTTGCCAGGAAATCTGGTGAGGAATGGTTTATCGGGAGTATGACCGACTGGACCCCAAGGACTCTTGAAATACCTCTTGATTTTCTTGGTAACGGCCAGTATCATACTGTTATCTGGAGTGATACGCAGGAGTCGGATCAATTTCCCGAACGCCTGGCAAAATCTGAAATAACACTGACAAGTGAAGATACACACCTGGCCAAACTGGCTCCGGGAGGTGGTCAGGTAATGTATCTGTTTCCTGAATAGTTACTCACCGGGTGACTAAAAGTCACCCGGTGAGTGATTT
>CAZGOR010000187.1:2379-7627 GCA_964527875.1 uncultured Bacteroides sp.
ACTAAAAGTCACCCGGTGAGTGATTTCAAAGGATAACTTGAAGTCACCCGGTGAGTGTTAAAAACCATCAGAATTTATTATATTGCAGCTTTGTATTTTTAGGATAGCAATGAGAAAAGTTAACAGGATTATACTTGAGCGGAAAGATGACCGGCTTTATTATGTTAGTGAAGAAAAGCCCTTTACCGGTCAATATACCTTTTATCACGATAATGGTGAACGGGCAGAACAGGCACAGGTAAAAGACGGGTTGCTGCATGGTAGCTTAACAATCTGGAACGAGAATGGAGTAAAGATATGTGAAGCTGAATACTCTGAGGGAACCAAGCATGGGAAAGTTAAACTCTGGTATGATAGCGGAGCCAGGAAATCCGAGTTTTTTCTTAAAAATGAGAAAAGAGAAGGCAGGTTTTTGATGTGGTATGAGAATGGCCAGCAGAAGTTTGAGGCATATTATGAAGACGATTTGTTGCAAGGCCTTCAAAAAAAATGGTATCCAAACGGCCAGCTAAATATCGAAGCTAGCTATAAGAACAACCTGGAAGATGGTAAAAAATCAATGTGGAAACCCGATGGAGAATTACTTTTTGAAGGGATCATCAGGGAGGGCGAATTTTTATCCGGAACCGGCTCATAAGGCTGTTTATCTGCCTGATCTCTGGTCATGCCGGCGTTGTACTTCTTGCAACAGGTTGTATGTTGTATATTGTATTCAGAATATGTAATATAATTCTTATGAAATCATTCAGACTGATATTTTTTCTCCTTTTATTCTCAATTTTTTCCTTTCACCTTACCAGTGCCCAGGAGGAATGCAAAGTACTTGTCCCGGCATTGCAGGGAGAGTATGGTGGAAAATGTAAGAAGGGACTGGCTCATGGCAAAGGTGTGGCCAGGGGAATCGATACATATGAAGGAAATTTCCGGAAAGGATTGCCTCATGGAAAAGGCCGGTATGAATGGAATACAGGGGAAATATATGATGGTGAATGGATAAATGGCATGAGGGATGGGGAAGGAAAATATGTATTTAAGATAAATGAACGGGATACAACAATTGCCGGTCTTTGGGAAGAGGATAGATATATCGGACCAAAACCTGTAAAACCAAAAATTATTCAGAAATTCAATGTCGAAAAAGTAAGTTTCTACAGACAAGGCGAGGGAGAACAGGTGGAGATGGAATTTTTTCTTTCGGGTACTGTGAATGGTTCATTGGAGGACCTTGCCATTATTGGCAGCTCGGGATCAGAATTTTCAACGGGACGGACAGTGGGATTCCAAAATGTCGAATTCCCATTTGTATGTAAAGTTGTTTATCGAACCTATAATGCCCTGATGACAGTACAAAGGAATTGCTCCCTTGAATTCGAAATAAGTCAGCCGGGCAGATGGCAGGTGAGAATATATAATAATTAAGAATGAAGTTGGATTACTTAACATCATAATTATTTTCACATATGCATTGGATTGACTGGTTTATCATCTCTCTGTATTTTGTTCTCATCATTGTTATTGCCATCTATATGGCACGCCGTGCGGGAAAAGATACAGGTGAATTTTTCCTGACCGGCAGAAACCTTCCATGGTATATTGCTGGAACTTCAATGGTAGCAACAACATTTGCTGCCGATACACCTCTTGCTGTTACAGAACTTGTTGCAGACAACGGTATAGCGGGCAACTGGTTGTGGTGGAACATGCTTATTGGTGGTGCATTGACTGTTTTCTTTTTTGCCCGTCTTTGGAGGAGAGCAGGTATTCTGACTGATTGCGAATTTGTTGACATCAGATATGCCGGTAAGGCAGCTGATTTTCTGAGGGGTTTCCGGGCAGTATATATCGGGATATTTATGAATGTGGTCGTTATAGCATGGGTTAATCTTGCCATGGTTAAAATCCTGAGTGTTATGTTTCCCGATCTGACATTTTTCGGACTCCGGGCACTGAGTTTCGCGGGCTTTACATTTAGTGCACACCTGCTTGTTGTAGGGTGTATTATGCTTTTTGTAGCTGTTTATTCTGCATTATCCGGACTATGGGGTGTTTCTCTCTCAGACGCTGTTCAATTTGTCATGGCCATGACAGGTTGTATTATCCTGGCCGTATTTGCTTTGAATCAGGACAAGGTTGGAGGTGTGGCAGGTCTCAAGGAAAAATTGCCGGAGTGGGTTTTCAGTTTTACACCATCTGTCGGAGGTAAGGCTGGTGCAGCATCTGTTACCGGATTACTAAAGCTCAGTGTTATTACTTTTGTAACCTACATAGGAGTCCAGTGGTGGGCCAGCTGGTACCCTGGCGCAGAACCCGGTGGAGGAGGATATGTGGCTCAGAGAATGATGTCTGCAAAAGATGAAAAAAATGCCCTTGGTGCTACCTTATGGTTCCAGATAGCTCATTTTGCACTCCGTCCCTGGCCCTGGATACTGGTGGCCTTATGTACACTTGTGTTATATCCTGATCTTCCTCCTGACCAGAAAGGAGAGGGTTTTGTTATGATTATTCGTGATGTTTTACCGGTAGGATTGCTTGGCCTTCTGCTGGCAGCATTCTCCGCGGCTTATATGTCAACCATCGCATCCCAGACAGTCTGGGGTACATCATATATCGTAAATGATCTGTACAGGCCTTTCCTTAAACCAGGAGCTCAGGAAAAATATTATGTGAAAGTATCAAGAGTAACAACCTTTATTTTGATTATCTTTTCTCTGATAGTCACATCGAAGCTGGAAAGGATCAGTGATGCCTGGAAATTTATTCTTGAAGCCAGCGGTGGCATCGGTCTGGTACTTATTTTCAGGTGGTTCTGGTGGAGGATCAACGCATGGTCTGAGATCACTGCTATTATTGCTCCTTTTATTATTTACCCCATTCTGAAATTTGTATTCAAACTGGAATTTCCTTATACCCTCCTGATTATTGTAGGATGGTCGACCATTGTCTGGCTCACGGTCACATTCCTTACCAGACCGACAGATGAACAAAAACTGATTTCATTTTATAAGAAAGTGCATCCCGGTGGTGCGGGTTGGAAGAAAATATCTGCTAAACTGCCTGATGTAAAAGGTGATAAAGGTTATAGTTATCTGCTTTTTAACTGGTTTGCCGGATGTATCATGGTTATATTCAGTTTATTTTCAATTGGTAAATTGATTTTTGGAGAGTATCTCCATGCAGCTCTTTATCTGATTATTGTTGTATTATCAGGATTATTGATATACAGGAATATGAATAAGGTGGGATGGGGGAAGGTCATTTAAAGAAATAATATGTCATTCGAACATTTTACAAAACTTGAGAAAGCATTTGTCAGGGAATCCGGTATGTCAGGTTATACCACAAAAATACCCTATATATTGGTTGATAATTTCCCCGGTTTGGGAAAACTAGTGGCATACTTGTTTCTTGAATGGGTTTCAGAGTACCCGGATGGTGTGATCAGCCTTCCAACAGGTAAAACACCTGAGTATTTCATCAAGTGGACAAAATATCTCCTTGATAACTGGGATGATCCGAAAGTATCCGAAAACAGGAAAAAATATGGTTTGACAATAAAGAAAAAACCGGAGACGAACCGGTTACGATTTGTCCAGATCGATGAGTTTTACCCTATTTCACCGAAACAGCACAATAGTTTTTATTATTATGTGAATAAATATTATGTTCAGGGTTTTGGCCTGAATCCCAAAAATACTTTATTGATAAATTGTGATCAGATCTCTGTGGCAAATGGAAAAAGTTACACTGAAGTTTTTCCGGATAATATTGTTGATCTCTCCCTGAGATACAGGGAAGCGCTTACAGAAAGTGAAAAATTACAGCAGGAATCAATTTTCCTGATCGATAACTGGTGCTCTGAGTATGAAAGAAAGATAAGGAACATGGGAGGAATTGGCTTTTTCCTGGGAGGGATTGGCCCCGACGGTCATATTGCTTTCAATACAAGAGGATCAGATCATTATTCGACTACCAGGCTGACCAGTACTAACTTTGAGACACAGGCTGTGGCTGCCTCGGACCTTGGTGGTATTGAAATATCCCGGGAAAGACTGGTCATTACCATTGGACTCGGTACGGTTACATATAATCCTGATACAGTTGCTGTCATTTTTGCAGCCGGGGAGTCAAAAGCTGAAATAGTAAAACAATCACTTGAAAGTGATCCGGTAAATCTTTATCCTGCAACGGTATTACAAAAGTTAAAAAACAGCAGGTTCTACCTGACCAGGGGAGCTGCTATCCGCCTTGAGGATAGTAAAGAACATTATTATAAATCAGGCGAATGGACCCATCAGAAAACCGAAAGAGCAGTTATAGACCTTTGTAAGAAAATTGATAAGTATGGACATCGTTTATTACTTGATGATCTTAAAGATTGTACATATTGCAGACTGATTCCTGGCCTGGATGAACAGACAATCAAATCCGTGATGGATTCTATACATGTAAAGATTGATAAAGGCCTTCAGTTTGAAAGGGAACAGGTATACCTTCATACCGGTCCTCATCACGACGATATTATGCTGGGGATACTTCCTCATATCTCGCACCAGCTGAGATCGGCCAGCAACAGCTTTCATTTTGCTGTCCTGACATCTGGGTTTACAGCAGTAACCAATAACTTTTTGCTGAAAGCTTTGAAAGATACAAGGGATTTCCTTGATTCAGGAAGAATAGAGATGACACAATATGATGATTTTTTTGAGAGCGGCTACAGGTATAAATGGGATAAAGATGTGTACCATTATCTGAATAAAGTAGCATCGCGGGATGCAGAAGGACAGCGCCGGGGATTATGCCATAGAATCGTCAGGAACATCGTTGAATTATCAAATGTTAAAAGTATCGATGATCTGCGCGATCAGATCAACGAATATGTAAATATCCTTCGTAAAAGCTATGATGGAGAAAAAAATCCATCCGAGATCCAGAAACTAAAAGGAATGATCAGGGAATTTGAAGAAGAACTTGTCTGGGCACATTTTGGTGTTCAAACAAAAAATACTCATCATCTCAGACTTGGATTTTATACAGGTGATATTTTTACCGAACAACCAACTAAAAAACGCGATGTCGAACCAGTTCTGGAACTGATCAGGAAAATTGAACCGACAGTAATTAGCCTTGCTCTTGATCCTGAGGGGAGCGGACCTGATACACATTATAAGGTTTTGCAGGTTATTGCTGAAGGACTCAGGATATGGAAAGAAGAGAAAGACTTGTCACGATTGAGAATCTGGGGTTACAG